>JBKDZK010000286.1:0-23047 GCA_047971205.1 Draconibacterium sp. | reverse complement strand
GTACTTCGAACACTTTCTCATTCCATTTTGGGCTGACAAATATGGCTTTCAGGGCTGCGCACAAAGCCGGGAGTGCACCACTCCGTTTTTTTGTGGGTATAATTACTTCGTGGATCGGGATGCTGCCGATGGCAAGTTGCCAGCTCGAATCTTTTTCTCATAATTGAAACGCTTTCGGGTTTAGCTGCGAAATACGCGAACCTAAAACCATTAACAGCTTGAATATCTGCAAAATAACTAAAACAAACAAGTGGATCGCCCGAAAGATTCAAACGAGTTATCAACGATAAATTGTTGTTTTACAGGTGGTTGGGGGTTTTCTTGCGGAGACTATATATTCACTTTTAAAGATGGATGTTTAAAAAGCGTTCAATAAGAAATTGCAAGCTTGCGCAACCTGGCAGAACAACAAAAGAATCAATTGCGGGGTGTTATTCCCGGGAGTGGTCGTATAAAAACAGAAACTCACGAGTTTATCAACGGTTTAGAATACCGAAAGCATCAAATAAACTGGTTAGAGTACCAAAAGAACGATGCCGATGAGGGAGAATTATGAGATTTTTTAAAACAAACAGAGAACTTTTCATACGTGTGCGTAAAATCGAAACAGCTTCTGAAAAATGAGGATTTGTTAAAGAAATGACTTTGAAGTAAAAACCCCTAGATTTTTATTTTTTTGTCATCCGGTTGGTACCGAAACAAGCCAGTTCTTTTCCAGGAAAACCGACATCGAAAACAGTTTCAATCTCATTCTCTGCTTTCAGCCTGATGGTAAGCCGGGCTCTGCCTCCCGGAACAAAATTCTCGATCCGTTCGGTTTCGAAAACCAGTGTCGAATCATTCGATTCGGCTTTACTCAAAACGTATTCATTAAAAAAACCTTCGCTGTGGTACTGTCTGAAAACGATCACACTACGTTCTTTATTGAAACTGATCATCCCCCAATCGTCGTGAATCTCGCCCTTGGAATTCTGGGCTGTTGGTACAAACTCTGAATGATGTTTCACTTCAATAAATTTGCGATCCATCAGCCAGTTGTATTCAGCAGAAATGTTTGATTTTGAATTTCCAAATCCCTCACCTGTCCCTTCCCATTTGCCAATCAGCGATTCCAGCTTTTCAAGCGGATTCTGTGCCTGTAATGAAACACTGAATATCAGTGCTGCAATTGCAATAAAAGCTTTGGATAACATTTCACATGCGGTTTTAGGTTTGTAAAAAAATGTGGTCTATTTTTTCTTTTTGCTCTGGTAATTCTTTCGGTGTTGGGACTGACCTCCTCCGCCCTGCTTTTTGTACTTATGAAAACTACCTTTCCCCTTTCTTCTTCCTTTGGCGGGCACTTTCCATTCCGGTCCGGAACCAAGGTGCTCGGGCATCGGTATTTTGAACACTTCCCGCTCAATCAAGGTTTCAATCTGGTGGAATTTGTACATGTCGTCTTCGTTCACCAGTGTCAGAGCCACTCCGGTTGAATCAGCTCGGGCAGTACGCCCAACACGGTGCACATAGTCTTCGGCATCACTCGGCACATCGTAATTAATCACCAGGTTGATGTCTTTGATATCGATTCCGCGGCTCATTACATCGGTGGCTACCAGAATACGGATTCGCTTCGAACGAAATCCGTTCAACACACTTTCGCGTTCCGATTGTTCCAAATCAGAAGAAATGGCTTCAGCTTCAAACTTCCTTCGTTTCAGAACGCGGGCCAGTTCCGTGGTGGCACGTTTGGTTGAGCAAAAGATAAGTATGCTGTCATACTCCGGATTCTCATTAATAAGATGGGCTACCAGATCATTTTTCTGCTTGTCGTAAATAAGGTAAGCAGCCTGCAAAACACCCTCTGCCGGTTTGGAAATGGCAATGTTTATTTCCTTGGGCTCGTGCAAAATCTGGGAAGCCAGTTTCCTGATTTTTGGTGCCATGGTTGCACTGAACATCAACGTCTGTCGTTCTTTTGGCAAATAGGAGATGATCTTCACAATGTCGTCGTAAAAACCGATATCGAGCATGCGGTCGGCCTCATCCAGGATCAGAAATTCGATGGTATCAAATTTCACGTATCCCAGGTTCAGGTGCGAAATCAGTTTTCCGGGTGTTGCAATAATGATGTCGGCCCCTTTGGTGAGTGCCGTTTTTTGTTGTCCCCATTCATCGCCGTCGCCACCTCCGTAAAGCGCAATGGAATGAATGCCCATCGTGTAACCGATCCCCTGAACCTGGTGGTCAATTTGCATCGCCAGTTCGCGGGTTGGGACAATGATAAGGGTGGATGTTTCTCCTCCCGGCAAATCAGCGATCAGATCGAGCACCGGAAGCAGAAAAGCAGCTGTCTTACCGGTTCCTGTCTGCGCGCAGGCAATCATATCGTGGCCATCCAAAATAATGGGGATCGCTTGTTCCTGTATGGGAGTAGCGTTTTTAAATCCCATGTATTCAATGGCATCTAAGAGGTCATCGTGTATTCCGAGTTCTGAAAATTTCATGTAAAAAATAAATTTCGGTGCTGCAAAGTTAACGAAATTAAAGCCACCAAACTTATCCATGAATCAAGTCTTTACTAAACTGTCAACAATCAGAAAGATCATCATAAACAAATAAAGAAAGTTTAGCTTGTAAAATGCGGGCCTGACCTTGAATTCCTTTTGCATAAAAACGGCCAGGGTTAGGGAAAAAAGCAGGTGAAAAATATAAAAGATCAGAAAAAACATAACAATGCGGTTTTGCACCACAAAAAAGAGCACCAGCAATGCCGAAGCGATGGTGGTCAGCACCCAGGCATAGGTTACGCGCTTGATCTGGTCGCTGCTGAAAAGCTGATTCAAACTAGGCATACCGGCTTTTTGGTATTGCTCGCCAAACATGAGCAGCAACAGCCAGAAATGCGGAATTTGCCCGATAAAAAAGAAAGCGGCCACAATCAGTATCACTTCCGAAGTGAGGCTTCCGCCGGCAGCGGCCCATCCGATCATTGGAGGCAAAGCGCCCACCATGGAGCCGGGAATAACCGCAAACGCTGAGATTTTTTTCATGGGCGTATAAACACCGTTGTAAAAAAACAATGTCGCCCAACTTAAAATCAGGGCTATCACCGGGCTTGAGACCAGCAAAATAACCGAACCTGTTAGCGCAAAAGCTACAGCCAGCATAAAGGCTCCATTGGCGCTGATTCTTCCCGAAGGGATCGGGCGGTCTTTGGTTCGGGGCATTTGTGCATCGAGGTGCCGCTCCTGCCAGTGGTTGATTACACTCGAGCTACACGACATCAGGAAAACCCCCAGGGCCAGCAACCAGCCCTGTGCATCCATTACATGCCCAAATAAAACATAGCCGGTAATGGAAGAAAGGGCAATGGGTAGCGATATACGAACTTTTCCCAGTTCGTAAATCACTTTCAACTGCTGCTTAAAATCAAGCGTTTTATTTGTTTCCAGCATACTCAACGACCCTTCCATTCTGCCAGCTTTTCTTATTTCAATGTTTTCAGGTACTCAATAATATTGTTTACATCGTCGTCTGAAAGTTGTCCTTCATACGTCAGCATCAGCCCTTTCTGATAGCCGTATGCAATATCGGCATTCGGATCAAATATCGAGCGTTTGATGTATTCTTCATCCACGGTAACCTCGCGTTTGTCGCGCCCGGTTGCAACCGTTTGCGTTTCGCCCCATATTCCTTTAAAACTTGGCCCAACCAGGCGGGTTCCGTCGATGGTATGGCAGGCAAAACAGCCAATGTTCTGCATAATCCGCTTTCCGGTAGCTGCCGGCGATTCAACCGCTGCCACCGAAGCAGCCACACTCGTAGTATCGGCAATCCAGGCCTGAAAAGCCGAATCTTTCATTACCTCCACATAGGTATACATGTAGGAGTGCTGCAAACCGCAGTACTCGGCACAAAACAATTCGTAGGTTCCTTCTTTCTGCGGTTCAAACCACATAAAATTGTCTTTCTTTCCCGGCACCATGTCTTGTTTTACCCTAAAAGCCGGAATGTACAAACTGTGCAATACATCCATTGCCACCAAGTTCAGTTTCACCGGTTTGTCTTTCGGAAGAAACAAGGTATCCGACCGTCTCCCGTTATCGTATTCAAAACTGAAATTCCACATCCGGCCGTAAACCGTTACTTCCATGGCATCTTTCGGCGGCTTGTGCATGGGTTTCCAGCCTGCCCAGCCATAATAAAACATCAGCATGGTTAGCAAAAACGGAATGATCGTCCAGATGATCTCCAGTTTTGTACTTCCCTCGATCTGAGTTGGTTTCGGATTTTTCTTTTTATTGTACTTGTAAATGAAATACAACATAACGGCCGTCAAACCAATCAGGAATATGAAACATATTGCCAGGATTATAATAAAGGCCGTGTCAACACCTTGTACAAAATTTGAGGCTTGAGTCACTTCTGAGTTCATAGCTATCTATAAAGGTAATCTAAATAGGTTATCAGTATCATCACCAAAAAGATGGCGAACACAAAGCCGACCATAATCTTGATATAAGGTTTATCGTATTTCAGGTGCATGAAATAGTTCAAAACCAGATATGATTTAACTATTGCAAACAATAAGGCAGCTGCCACCGTATAGTCCCGCAGTTCGATGCTGGTGATCCATACCGACGCAAAAGTGAGAGCCAGCAAGGCAATCAACACAACAAAATACAGCCGATAGGGAACTATGTGATGCTTTTCTCCGGACATATTGATTTAGTTTTAGTGTATTAAATAAAATAACGGGAACAGGAAAATCCAGATCAGGTCGACCAGGTGCCAGTACAATCCGCAGTTATCGAGCAGCGAAGGCCGGTCGGCATGCACTTTCCCTCTTACAAGGCCACGTACGGCAAAAACCATAATCGCCATCCCGATGATGATGTGCAGGGCATGCAAGCCCGTCATTACGAAGTACAAACCAAAAAACAAAATCTCACCGTGGCTCATTTCGTTCATCATGTGTTCTGACCCGGGCCAGATTCCGTGCGAAAATTTCACTCCCCACTCGAAGTACTTGTTGACCAAGAAAGCAAGGCCGATCACAAAGGTGATACTCACCAGGCCGATCGCCACATTTCTGTGTCCTTTCTGCAAAGCAGTGGTGGCCATGGCAATGGTCATACTACTTATCAGCAGGATAACGGTATTGACTGTCCCGATGACCCGGTTCAACTCCTCGCCTGCCAGGTGAAATGCATCGGGGTTCATATAGCGGTAAACCGCATAAATAACGAACAGCGCTCCAAAAAGCAGTAATTCAGTAAAAATAAACAACCACATGCCGACTTTCGACGACTCGGCATCGTACATATCGGGATGTTCTACATGATGTGCATGTTCCATATCCGTTTAGTTAAGTTTTATTCGTAATTGTAAGGTCCGTCTTTTTCTCCGAGTTCCGGTTCTTCGTCAAAATTCAACACCGGAGGAGGCGATGGAACGGTCCACTCGAGGGTTTTACCGTGCCATGGATTGGCTTCGGCGGGGGCTCCTTTTCGGGCCGAACGCACCAGGTTAACCACAATGATGATGAAACCGGTTGCCAATACCCAGGAGCCAAATGTACTCAGGATGTTACCGCCATGAAATTCTTCCAGATAGTCGTAATAACGGCGGGGCATCCCCATCATTCCCAGGTAAAACATGGGAGTATAAAGTGCCAGGAAACCAACAAAGAAAACCAGCCAGCCCGTGTTGGCCCAGGCTTTGTCATACATTCGTCCAAAAATTTTGGGGAACCAGTAATGAATGGCGGCAAAAAAGGCAAAACCTGTTCCGCCAAATACGATGTAGTGGAAATGCGCTACCACAAAAGCCGTGTCGTGTACATGAACATCGGTTGCCAGAGCTCCCAAAACAAGGCCGCTTAAACCACCGATCATAAATACAAAAATAAACGACACCGCCCAGTAAAAGGGCGTTTGAACATTGATCGATCCTTTGTACAGGGTCGAAATCCAGTTGAACACCTTAATGGCACTCGGAATCGCCACAATAAACGTTAACAGCGAAAAATAATACTGGGCTGTTCCACTCATCCCGGCCGTGAACATGTGGTGTCCCCAAACAAGGTATCCCACAAATGCAATGGCCATTGTTGAAGCGATAAGTGCTTTGTAGCCAAAAATATGTTTTTGTGAAAAAGTCGGTATAATTTCAGAAATCGCCCCCATGGCAGGCAGTATCATGATGTAAACCGCCGGGTGCGAATAAATCCAAAATAAATGCTGGTAAAGGATGGGGTCACCACCCAGTGCCGGATCAAAAATACCGACACCAAACACGCGCTCCAGCGCTACCAATACCAGGGTGATGCCTACCACCGGCGTTGCCAAAAGCTGAATCCAGGCGGTTCCGTACAGTGTCCAAACAAAAAGCGGCAGTTTCAACCACTTCATTCCTTTACACCGTAAGCGGTGAATGGTTACCAAAAAGTTCAGCCCGGTAAGAATGGATGAAAACCCTAACACAAAGGCGCCAAAAATGGCCGGTAACATGTTTGTTCCTGTTTTAAAACTGTAAGGCGCGTAAAAAGTCCAGCCTGTGTCGGGCGAACCTTTGCCAAAAAGCAAAGCTGCCAGTACCAGGAAAACTCCGGCCACATACAACCACCACGACAGCAGGTTCAGTTTTGGGAAAGCCACATCGCGTGCACCGATCATAATCGGCAACATCAGGTTACCAAAAACTGCCGGCAGTCCGGGGACCACCACCATAAATATCATGATCACGCCATGAACGGTAAAAACCGAGTTGTAAGTCTGGGCTTCCATAATGGTTTTTCCGGGAGCCAGCAATTCGAATTTCATGGCCAGCCCCAGTAATACACCTGTTGTAAACATGGTAGCTATTGAATACAGATACAACAGTCCGATTCGTTTGTGATCTGTTGATAAAATCCATCCGAGCAAACCTTTGTACTTTCCCTGATAGGTTAAATAATTTGCTCCGTTAACAGCAGTTGTTTGCATAAAGTTTTATTTAAATTGACTTCTTACGTTTTGGTTTTATTACCAAAACAAGCAGCAACACCACAGCAAAAAACATGATCAGTGTTCCGCCAATTTTTGTGACATTTAGTACATATGTTTGACCTTGCGGGTCGTATGAATAACAAAACCGTAAAACCTTGTTGAGGGTAGGTCCCGACTGTCCTTTGGAAGCCTCCACAATCGCCATTTTCCATTCAAAAGGCAAAAAGTACAAACCGTTCAGGTAGCGGGTTATTTTTCCGTCGGGGCTAACGACTGTCAGCGATGCCGCATGTAAATAATCGTTACCAGTTTTTTTGTATTTGAACCCTGTTGCCGAGGTAGCTCTTAAAATACTGGCCGTGTCCGAAACAAAATATTTCCACCCGGTTTTTGCGGCTTCCACTTTGTCGGCGTTGTTCATCAGGTTCAGGTAATTGTTTTTTTTGCGAATCCCCAGGTCGATGGTTTCGGTAGGATCAAAACTGATAGTCAGCACCTGGTAATCTTTTCCCGGTATTAATTCCGACTTGTCCATCACACCTGCCACCGCTTCCATCAGCGGGCTGCAAATTCCCGGGCAACGGTAATATACAAAGTTAATGATGGTGGGTTTATCAATAAGATCAGCCAGCCAAACCTGCTCCCCTGCTTCGTTTATAAGCGAAATGCTATCAGGAAGAAAATCATCGAGATGTTCAACTACCCCAATTTCCACATCATCGGCACTGGCGGAAGGATTAATAACCTCCTGCGCCAGGATGGCTTTACCACCCCCAAAAAGAAGCACAGTGACAATCAGAAATTTTATGATAAGCTGATTTCTCATTTTTCTAATCCAGTTTTAGCAGGCTCTGTCTTTTATCCTTTATTCTGATTTGCTTGTCTGCCATTGGTTTCAGACAAAAAACATCGAAGCAAAAAAGACAATCGACTCAAATTGTTCGTTAATAAAACCACAAAAGCTTCTGAATGTTTATGCAAAACCGCTGTTTCTTAATGTTTTTCGAATTTGCCTGGGGCAGCACGCTCTTTATAAAATCATTTGTTCAGAACACAAACACCAAAAAACGCAGGAAACATCAGATGAAAAAGGGAGAAAAATTCAAGAGAAATGATTATTTTCACAAAGTCAAAAGCTGAAAAGCCTATTTAAAACATGTTTTACAACATATAAAGTCATTTCCGGGATCGACTTTATGTTAAACTGCCCGTTCAGGCAAAAAACCTAATAAAACAATCCACGGTTTTAGTTTGTTCACACAAAATTTCACGAAAATTTACTAATGACTGCTATTGCCGTTCTACTCAATTGTTTATTCAAAAATAAAAGTTGATTTTTTCATCACTTTTTGCTGTAATTAACTCTCGTTTAGCTATCTGAGACATTTTTGTCTTTTATTCTTAACGTAAAATTGTTATTTGGAACGATCCCCATATTTTATAATTTCGTTACAGAAGGAATGTTAGTTCTTCTGAATTAGTTGATAATAATTGTCAGTTTTATGGAAAAGAAATCGCGCAGAAGCTTCGTGAAAGCTCTTGGAGTATCTATCGGAGCAGCAGGAGTAGTCGGTGGATCGTCAATTTTGAACTCCTGTACCCAGGTAGCCTCCACCAACAGCGACACAATCACCTTATTAACTTCAAGCGGCGAGTTGGTGAAAGTGGATAAATCGCAGTTAAAACCTGCAGATCTGCCAAATTTGTCGGAAAATCAAAAGCGTGGCCGCGAAGGCTTACCCGGAAGAAAATTTGTAATGGTAATTGACCTTTCGAAATGCCGGAATGCACGCCAGTGTATGAAAGCCTGCCAGAACCACCACCAGCTCCGGCCCGAACAGCATCACATAAATGTATTACAGATGCAGGATGCAGAGAACACTGCGCCGTATTACATGCCCAAGCCCTGCCAGCATTGCGATAACCCGCCCTGTACCAAGGTTTGCCCGGTAAATGCCACTTTTAAACGCGAAGACGGGATTGTACTGATCGACAACGAACGTTGCATCGGATGTCGTTTCTGTATTGCTGCCTGCCCTTATTCCGCAAGGGTTTTCAACTGGTTTGAACCACGCGACGCCGAAAAATACGAAGGCGTAACGTATAATATCGAAGCCAACGTTCCGCAGAAAAAAGGAACCATTTCGAAATGTTTGTTTAGCGCCGACCGTTTACGCGACGGCAAACTTCCCTCGTGTGTATCAGCCTGCCCGAACGGCGTTTACTGGTTTGGCGACCAGAACGAAGATGCCGTTACCAACGGAACGACACACGAAACAACCAGCTTTAGCAAGTTAATTAAAGACAATGCAGCGTACACTTTAATGGAAGAACTGGGTACCAAACCAAGGGTTTACTATCTTCCTCCAAAAGACAGGGCATTTCCATTCCAGGGAGAAATTGATCAACACCATTCATAATCAACTAATATCAGCAACATGGATAAAGTCAAATCACCGGAAGAATCCCGGAAGCTGCTAGATAAAATTACATTCGACCTCACGCGTTCCATTGTAAAACGAGACGAGTTCACCAACTTTTGGTACTTTTTACTGATCATCTTTGCCCTCGTCGGATTGTGGGGCTGGGGGATTCAGATACGTGACGGACTTGGCGTTACCGGAATGCGCGATTATGTATCGTGGGGAATGTACATTGCCAACTTTGTATTTTTTGTGGCCGTTAGTTTGATCGGCTTCCTGATCAGTTCGGCTTTGCACCTTTTGAAAATAAAGTGGTCGAAAGTGATCTCGCGCGTTGCCGAACAAGTGGCGATTGCTGCCGTTGCGCTGGCCGGTATCATCATTGTTACCGACATGGGGCGCCCCGACCGCTTTCTGAATGTATTCCTGCACGGGCGTTTTGCTTCGCCCATTATCTGGGACGTTACGGTGGTGACCACTTACCTGACCATCTCGGTGCTGCTGTATTATTTACCATTGATTCCGGATTTGGCCTTGTTGCGCGACAAAGGCACTGACGACATTCCGCAATGGAAGAGAAATATATACCGCATCCTTGCCTTGGGCTGGAAAGGCCATGCCGAACAATACAAAATAGTTGCGCATGCCATGCGTATCCTGATGATTTTGATCATTCCGGTGGGGCTTTCAATCCATACCGTTACTTCGTGGCTGTTTGCGGCCACTTTACGCTCGGGCTGGGACACCACTATTTTTGGGCCCTATTTCGTGGCCGGTGCCTTTGTGGCCGGTGTAGCCGCGGTTATTATTGTTATGTTCCTGTACCGTACGCGCTACGGACTAAAAGATTATTTTGAGGATTACCACTTCAATATGATGGGAAAACTCTTTGTGCTGGTTTGCCTCGTTTACCTCTATTTCAACATCAACGAATTCCTGGTTCCGGGTTATAAAATGAAAACGGCTGAAAGCATTCACCTTTCCAACCTGTTTACCGGTAAATATTCCACCATGTTCTGGGCCACGCAATTTTTCGGGTTGCTGCTTCCCATTACGCTGATGGTGAACAAATATTTCAGGAGACCGGTGCCTATTACAATCATTTCGGTGTTTGTGCTGATCGCATCGTGGTTCAAGCGTTACATTATTGTAATCCCCACGCTGGAGCATCCATTTCTGCCGGTTCAGAATGTACCCGAGAATTTTCAGCATTACGCGCCCACCAGCATCGAGCTGATGATTACGATCTTTTCGTTTATGGCAGCCTTGCTGATTATTACGGTACTGGCCAAAATGTTCCCGGTAATTACGATCTGGGAATATGCAGAAGAAAAGGGCATTTCAAGAGAAATTATTTCGGAACCCAAAAAATAAGGAAAGATGAAGAAGCAAATCATACTTACACTGGTAATTGCCCTGATGTCTGTTTATCAGGGATTCGCTCAGGAATGGTTGGTTCCGGATGATCAGAAAACCTTAACCAATCCGTCGGAATACAATCTTTCCAACGTAAAAAAAGGGAAAGACCTGTACATGAAAAACTGTAAGTCGTGCCACGGCGATCCCGGGAAACACAACGGCTTACCGCTGGTACCTGCGCCACCGGATGTGGTGTCGGAGAAAATGCAGAACAACACCGATGGTGAACTGCACTTCAAAATCACCAAAGGACGGGGTGGAATGCCTCAGTTCGAAGGCACCATTTCGGATGACGACCGCTGGAGGCTGATCAACTTCATCCGGAATTTTGATCCTTCGCGCGAACAACTTTTGGTAGATGCACCGCCTAAAAAAGCCAAACTGCTGGCTTCGGTCAACGAAGTAGAAAAGAAAGTCGAGATTTTTGCAGAACAGGAAGGCGCCAACGGATCGTTTGTAACCTTAACCGATGCTGCCGTAAAAATTTCAGCTAAAAAAGCTTTTGGGAACCTGCCAATCGGGGAAGTGCTTACCAATGCCGACGGCCGTGCGGAATACAAAATTCCGGAAACACTGATCGGTGACGAAAACGGGATGGTAAACATTGTGGTTCAGCTGGATGAAGCCTATGTTACCGACAATGTTGTGCTGGAAGCCGCTAAAGTAGGGCAACTCAAGCCACAGCCCAAGCTGATCAAAAAAGAAATTTTGTGGTCGACCAACGAAAACATCCAAACCTGGTTATTGTTATCCTACCTGGGTGCAGTTGGCGCCGCCTGGGCGGCCATCGCTTACGTAGTATTCCAGGTTTTTAAGATCTGGCGCCTCGGAAAAGAATAAGATCGTTATGAATATATTTTACCTGTTGATAGGAGTGAGTTTACTGGCGGCCCTGATTTTTCTGGGAGCCTTTATCTGGGCGGTGCGTACTGGCCAGTTCGATGACAACGAAACACCTTCAATCAGGGTATTATTCGACGACGATGAACCGGAGACGGAAATAAACGAAGAAAAAAAACAAACGACATAAATCCAGATTATGGAAAATCAAAAATTCTACTACGACAACAAAATCGTTAAGCTGTTTATACTTGCCACATTGGTTTGGGGAGTTGTCGGTATCCTTGTTGGAATTCTGGCAGCGGCCCAACTGGCGTTCCCGGTCTTCAACTTCGGATTGGAATACACCACTTTCGGGCGGGTACGGCCCCTGCACACCAATGCAATCATTTTTGCATTTGTAGGAAATGCCATTTTTGCGGGTGTTTACTACTCCATGCAAAAGCTGCTCAAAACGCGCATGTTCAGCGACACTTTGAGCAAAATTCACTTTTGGGGCTGGCAAACCATTATTGTGCTGGCGGCAGTAACCCTGCTGGCCGGGATCACAACCAGTAAAGAATATGCCGAACTGGAATGGCCGATCGATATTATGATCACCATTATCTGGGTAATATTTGGCTGGAACATGATTGGAACACTGATTGTGCGTCGTGTTCAGCACATTTACGCCGCCATTTGGTGGTACCTGGCTACTTTTCTGGGAGTGGCCATTTTGCACGTGGTAAACTCTTTTGAGTTGCCCATCTCTTTGTTCAAAAGTTATTCGATTTACGCCGGGGCACAGGATGCTGTAGTGCAATGGTGGTACGGTCACAACGCCGTGGCTTTCTTCCTTACCACGCCATTTCTGGGGCTGATGTACTATTACCTGCCCAAAGCAGCCAACCGCCCCATCTACTCGTATAAATTATCCATCATCCACTTCTGGTCACTCATTTTCCTGTACATGTGGGCCGGCCCTCACCACCTGCTTTACCAGGCATTACCTGAATGGGCGCAGGCACTCGGAGTAACCTTCTCGATCATGCTGATTGCTCCAAGCTGGGGAGGTATGATCAACGGATTACTAACGCTGAGAGGTGCCTGGGACAAAGTTCGCGACAGTGCGGCGCTGAAGTTCCTGGTAGTAGGCGTAACTGCTTACGGTATGTCGACTTTCGAAGGACCGATGATGTCGCTGAAAACCGTGAACCAGATCACTCACTTTACCGACTGGACCATCGCCCACGTTCACATTGCCGGAATGGGCTGGAACGCCGGCCTTGTGTTTGGGATGCTGTACTGGCTGGTTCCCAAATTATTCAAATCAAAATTGTTTTCAGAAAAACTGGCCAACATCCATTTCTGGATGTCAACACTGGCCATCCTGCTGTATGCAATTCCGTTGTACTGGGCGGCTGTTACCCAATGGCTGATGTGGCAGGAATATACTCCCGAAGGATTTTTGGCATATCCGAACTTCCTCGAAACACTCACCCAAATTGTACCTATGTACATGGTGCGTGTAGTATCCGGACTGTTGTTCCTCGGTGGCTTCCTGATTATGGTATTCAACCTGGCCAAAACAATGAAAGCTGGTAGTTTTATCAACAACGAAGCTTCGGAAGCACCGGCACTTGTACTTGCAGGAAAACGAAATCCGGTCACAGAAACTGTTCATCGCTGGATGGAACGCAAAGCTGTACGGTTTTCAATTCTTACTTTCGTCGCATTGGCTATCGGTGGTGCAGTGGAAATTATCCCGATGATCTTTATCAAGTCAAATGTTCCAACACTGGAGTCGGTGACACCTTATACGCCGCTTGAGCTGGAAGGACGTGACATTTACGTTGCCGAAGGATGTTATGTGTGTCACTCGCAAATGGTGCGCCCCTTCCGCTGGGAAACCGACCGCTACGGAGAATACTCCAAAATCGGGGAGTTTGTTTACGACTATCCGTTCCAATGGGGTTCGCGCCGAACCGGACCTGATTTGGCCCGCGCCGGTGTAATCGGTGGCCCTATGTATAAAAATGCTGCATGGCATTACAACCATTTCATGGATCCGCAGAAAATGAACGAAGAATCCATTATGCCTAATTATGCCTGGCTGGCGGTTAAAAATGTGGATGTTACTATGACACCGAAGAAAATCAGGGCCATGCAAACACTGGGTGTTCCTTACGAAGAAGGTTACGACCAGAAAGCAGTGGCAGACCTGATGGCACAGGCACAAACAATTTCCGACGATCTGAAAGCTTCGGGAATTGAGCTGGCACCTGAGAAACAAATGATCGCACTGATTGCTTACCTTCACAAACTGGGGCGCGATATCATGAGCGAGAATGCCGCAGTGACCGAAGAGCAAGGTGAAACAGCCGAACAACCGGCCCATGAAATAACCTTGCTCAACACTCCGGAAGATTTGGAAGCTGGCAAAAAACTCTTTCAGGCCAACTGCGTGGTTTGCCACGGTCCCGAAGGAAAAGGAATTCCGCCGGCTTTCCCCAGTCTCGTAGATGACGAGTGGATCAAAGGCAACAAACCAGCCGATGTGTACCATTCCATTGCTGAAGGAAACGTTGCCAAGGGAATGATTCCGTACAAAAATATGTTGTCGGAAAAACAAATCACTCAACTGGCAAGTTATGTGCTGATTACACTTCACGAACAGAACCAGGAAAAATAAAAGCGAATGAAAATTGTTAGTGACCTATTAACGAGTATTGAAGGAATCCAGATCTTTTACATTATCGGATTGCTCATTTTTGTGGTGCTGTTTATTGTTATCACCGTTCGTACCATGCGAATGCCTGACAAAGAAATGGAGAACATAAAAAACTCAATACTGGCGGATGGCGAATCCGAAGAAATAACCACTTCAAATTAAACCGTAAAGCTATGTCAGAAGAAAAAATAAAGCATACCGAACAGGACGATCACATTACGGATCACGACTACGATGGGATAAAAGAGCTGGACAATCCGCCTCCGCGCTGGATCATGCTGCTTTTCTACATCACCATTGGCTGGGCTGTTATTTACGGTGCCTATTATTTTTGGCTGAAAGAAGGCGACCACCAGGATGCAGAGTACGCCCGTAAATCGGAAAAACACGATCAGAAATACCAGATTGCATCTTTGTCGGCTGACGACTTGGTAGCCTTTACCGATGAAGCCTCGCTGGCCGAAGGGAAACAGATTTACACCGATATGGCTTGCATGGCCTGTCACGGATTAAACGGCGAAGGCAATGCGATTGGCCCTAACCTTACCGATAAATTCTGGATTCACGGATGCGATATTCAAAGCGTATTCAATGTGATCAAAAACGGGGTTCCGGCCAAAGGGATGACCGCTTTTAAAGGCCAGATCAGTGACGAGAGAATTCAGAAAGTAGCCAGTTACATACTTAGCATGAAAGACTCGAATCCGGCAAATCCCAAAGATCCGCAGGGTGTTGAGTGTAACAACTAATATACAGATATAAAGAAGAGAGGGGAAGTTACTTCCCCCTTTTTTAGTTTTATTTTGAACATATGCCAACTCAGGAATTAACTTTCAGGGACAAACCCATTAACCTGAACGAACGGGGCGGAAGAAAATGGGTGTACGCCAAAAAACCTTCCGGAAAATGGTGGAAACGCCGGACCATTGTTGCCTGGCTGCTGCTGGCATTTTGGGTAGCGGTACCTTTTATCCGGATCAACGGAAACCCGCTTATTTTACTCGACATCGCCAACCGGAAATTCATCATTTTTGGAGCTATCTTCTGGGCGCAGGACACTTTTATCCTCGCTTTGCTGATGCTGTCGTTTGTACTGTTTGTCGTATTGTTTACCGTAACCTACGGACGTTTGTGGTGCGGCTGGACCTGCCCGCAAACCATCTTTTTGGAAATGGTTTTCCGGCGCATCGAATACCTGATTGAAGGCGACTACCGCGAGCGCCACCAACAGGACAACAGCCCGTGGACAACCAAGAAGATTTTCAAAAAGACACTTAAACACGGCATATTTGTACTGATTTCGGTGGCGATGACCAATGTTTTCCTGATGTGGTTTATTGGCAGCGAACGCTGGCTGCAGTTGATCTCCGACCCCATATCTCAGCATCTGGGAGGCTTCGCCATCATGTTGCTCATTTCGGCAGTGTTTTACTGGATCTACTCGTTTTTTCGCGAGCAAATTTGCACAATGGTTTGCCCTTACGGAAGAATGCAGGGGGTTTTGCTCGATTCAAAATCGATCATGGTTGCCTACGATTATGTGCGTGGCGAACCGCGTGGCGGCAGGGGAAGCGGCGATTGTACCGATTGCAAGCAATGTATTTCGGTGTGCCCCACCGGTATCGACATTCGGAACGGAACGCAGCTTGAATGTATCAATTGTACTGCCTGTATCGACCAGTGCAACAAAATCATGAAAGTGATCGGGAAGCCGCAGGGCTTGATTCGTTATACCTCCGAGGCGGCGATTAAAGGCGGCCACTCTTCGGTGTGGAACGCCAGAAACCGGGCTTACACAGTGGTCCTTTTTATCATTTTTGCATTTTTTGTTTTTACGCTGGTTTCCCGGCCCGAAATTGAAACAACCATTTTGCGTACTCCTGGGCTGATTTACCAGGAACAGGATTCCACTTATTCCAATGTGTACAACATTAAAATCGTAAACAAAACCCACGAAGAAATGCCGCTGGAACTCAGACTTCTCTCGCACAAAGGGAAAATTCAGATGGCAGGAAATTCAATGGTGATTAAGGATCAGGACAAGTTCGAATCCACTTTTTTGGTGTATATTCCGAAACCGGAAATTACCAGCGACAAAACCGAGATCGAATTTGGAATTTTCAGCAACGATAAGCTATTGGAAAAATATACGACCACTTTTGTTGGGCCGTAGGAATAAGTTTGCAGTCGCAGTTGACAGTCACAGTTATTAGTTTAGAGAAAATTAGAATCAGTTGATATGAAGAAATTTACGTGGGGGACAGGAATTTTTCTTTTTCTGGTGCTGTTTTTAGCAGGATCAGCAGTCTTTATCATTTTTGCATCGCGGCAAACAGTTAACCTTGTTCACAAGGATTATTACGAGAAGGGCGTGGATTATTCCGAAGAAATCAGGGTAAAAGAGCGGTCGAAAGAATTTTTGGATGCCTTGGATATTCAGACCACCAACGAAAGTCTTCTGGTAAACATCGCCCCTGAAGTTGCGGCCAAAATCGATTCCGGAAGCATGTATTTGTACCGTCCTTCCGACAGCAAGAGTGACATTACTCTTTCTCTGGAAGCGCCCACCAGCCAGGTTTCTTTCCTGAAGTCGGAACTAAAAAACGGAAGGTACATCCTCAAATTCACCTGGTACAACAAGGGCGTAAAATACCAGATACAACGGCCTGTAAACGTACAGTAAAACATTAATTTGTTAGTTGAATCAACGTAAGAATATTGTTTTGAACATAAAATGACGGTAAAATTTAGTTGAACGTTTATTGATAAGATGACAATAGAAAAGAAATACGATTCTGAATATTTGGATTGGCTGATCATACTAAAAAACAGGATTAAACAAACCCAAATAAAAGCAGCATTATCGGCCAACAGGGAAGTTATTCTTTTGTATTGGGAAATCGGGAAGGAACTGTATGAAAAGCAGGAAACACAAGGCTGGGGAAATTCGGTTGTAGACAAGCTCGAAAAGGATTTATCAGCAGAATTCCCGGACTTGAAGGGCTTTTCCAGGCGAAATCTGTTTTACATGAAAGGCTTCTATTCGTTTTACCACAGCTCGTTCGAAAAAGTGCAACAACTTGTTGCACAAATCCCCTGGGGCCATAACATATTAATTTTCAGCAAATCCGACACCATCGAAGAAGCATTGTTTTATTTATCCGAAACGATCGGGAATAATTGGTCAAGAAGTATTCTTGACATGCAAATTGGAACTAACCTGTACAAAAGACAAGGCAAAGCCATTACTAATTTTTCAACAGCATTGCCCAAACCAGATTCAGAGTTGGCAAACCAATCGTTAAAAGACCCCTATTTATTTGATTTTCTGACACTGCGAAAAGATGTCGACGAACAAAGTATTGAAACCCAGTTAACAAAACACATTACTCGCTTTTTACTCGAACTGGGAACTGGTTTTGCTTTTATTGGAAGACAATATAAACTTGAAATTGGAGACAAAGACTTCTATCTGGACCTGCTTTTTTACCATACAAAACTTAGGTGCTATATTGTTGTTGAACTAAAGGCAAAGAGCTTCAAACCTGAATATGCAGGAAAATTGAGTTTTTACCTATCGGCTGTTGATGACAAACTAAAAACGGATTTGGATAACCCAACAATAGGGCTAGTATTATGTAAAGATAAAAACAAGATAGAAGCCGAATACGCGCTTCGGGGTATTTCTCAGCCTATTGGCATTGCCGAATACCAACTCAGCAAATCGATTCCGGATGATATAAAAAGTGATTTGCCAACGATTGAAGAAATTGAAAAAGAATTAAGTTCAACAACTTATACTAAATAACGACAGAAGCTGAATTAAAATCGACCATTTAATTTAACCATTGACGACACTGCCATGACAATTTTATTTTCCGCCTTACTTTTAGGATTAATGGGTAGCTTTCACTGCGCGGGTATGTGCGGTCCCATTGCCGTTGCACTGCCCCTGCACGGGAACACCGTTTCGCAAAAAATATTTGGAGGCACGCTTTACAATATCGGCCGTACCATCACCTACGGAATAATGGGGGCCGTTTTTGGTTTGCTCGGACAAGGCCTGCATTTAATCGGTTTTCAGCAAAAAGTTTCGGTGCTGATGGGCGCCTTAATGATCATTTCCGTACTTTTTCCGGCACTTTTCAGAAACCAGTACAGCCTCGATAAAAGCTGGTTTTCCTTTGTCGGAAAGCTCAAAAAAACCATCGGAAAAATGTTTGCCATCCGTTCGTTTCAAAGCCTGTTTTTTATCGGGATGCTCAACGGGCTACTCCCCTGCGGACTGGTTTACATGGCCATTGCCGGAGCCATCGGCACCGGAGGCGTGGCAGAAGGCTCGTTGTACATGATCCTTTTCGGACTGGGTACCATACCGATGTTGCTGGCGATTTCGCTGGCCGGAAACATAATGAGCATTGCTGTTCGCAAACGAATCAACAAACTGATCCCGATGCTTGTGGTAATTGTGGGCCTATTATTTATTCTCCGGGGCCTGAGTTTGGGAATACCTTACCTGAGTCCGCCCAAACAGAAAATTGAACAAAAATTTGAGAAAAGCCTTCAGTCCGAAGCCGAGGAACTGCACCAGGAGTCGAAAGGAGATTGCTGTAAAGTAAAATGAACAAGGAAAATAATAATGCGTGTGTGCATTGCGGGGCCGATTGCGGCAAAGAGCCCGTAATGTGGAACGACCTGCACTTTTGCTGCAACGGTTGCCTTACCGTGTATCAGCTTCTGAATGAAAACAAGCTGTACAACTATTACAAACTGGAGGAAACACCCGGGATAAAAGTTGAAACCACTGAGTTTGGAAACAAATATGCTTTTCTCGACAACGAAGAAGTAAAACAGAAACTCATTTCATTTACCGAAGGCAGCATTTCAAAAGTGAGGTTTTTTATCCCGGTAATTCACTGCGCTTCGTGTATTTGGCTGCTTGAGCACCTGCAAAAGCTACATTCGGGAGTAAAGCACTCGTTTGTTAATTTCACCAAAAAGGAAGTAGACATTACTTTCGATGAAAGCCAGATCACCTTGCGGCAATTGGTCGAACTGCTTTCTTCCATTCACTACATCCCGGATTTATCGCAAAGTTTATCCAATAAAAAAGACGATAAATCATACAAAAAACTGTTGTACAAAATCGGGCTGGCAGGTTTTGTTTTTGTGAATGTAATGACCTACAGCCTCCCGGCCTACTTCAACGGCGAGCCACTGAGCGATAAATTGCAGACGCTGTTTAATATTCTGAGCTACATACTGGTCATTCCGGTTACCTTTTACAGCGGCAATGATTATTATATTTCGGCTTTCAAAAACCTGGTCAAGAAAAACATCAGCATCGATCTTCCCATTGCCCTGGGTATTATCGTACTGTTTGGGGTCACCACCTACGAAGTAATGTCAGGGTTGGGCCCCGGTTACAGCGACAGCCTTTCGGGACTGATTTTCTTCCTGCTGGTAGGAAAATGGTTTCAGAGCAAGACCTACGAAGCGCTTTCGTTCGAACGCAATTACAAATCGTATTTCCCTATCGCTGTTACTAAGATCAATAAACAGGTAGAAGAAAGTATTCTGCTCGAAAGAATCGACGTTGACGATGTGTTGCTCATCCGCAACAAGGAACTGATACCTGCCGATTGTGAGCTTCTGGAAGGAGATGCACGCATCGACTACAGCTTTGTTACGGGCGAATCCACTCCGGTGACAAAAAAAGCGGGTGACTTTATATACGCCGGCGGACGACAAATGGGTGGCATTATCCGCATAAAAGTAAAAAAAGAGGTCAACCAAAGCCACCTCACCAAACTTTGGAACCAGGATGCCACTTACTACAAACCCAGCGACACGCTGAAAACCCTCTCCGACCGCATCAGTAAATATTTTACGCTGATAGTAATTGCCATTGCCATAGCAGGGTTTACTTTTTGGATGTTGAAAGGAGAAACTCACACGGCCGTTTTTGTTTTCACGGCGGTTCTGATTGTGGCTTGTCCCTGTGCGCTTGCGCTTTCCATCCCGTTTACCTTCGGAAATACCATGCGGATTTTTGGCCGCAAGGGGCTTTACATTAAGAATACCGACGTAATTGAAAAGCTTTCCCACATCAACACCATTGTTTTCGATAAAACCGGCACCCTCACACAACCCAACCAAAATGTGGTCGGGTATTCGGGCGAAACACTTTCGCCTGCTGAATCAGAGGCTGTTTTCTCCCTGACCAGGCAGTCGACCCACCCCCTGAGCGAAGCCTTGAACCAGTTTTTTAACAACCTTACCTACCGCGCTCCCGAACATTTTGTGGAAGTGGCCGGGCGCGGAATCTTTGGGAAGGTGAATAACATGGAAGTTCAAATAGGTTCGGAAGAATACGTTACCGGGCAAACAAAGCCTTCAGCCAAAAAATCTTCTGCGGTTTTTGTTTCCATCAACGGAAAACAGAAAGGACATTATACCATCAGCAACCAGTACCGAAATGGATTGAGCGAAGTTTTAAAGACCTTGAAAAACCAGTTTGGTCTGTACCTGGTATCGGGCGACAACGATGCAGAAGCCGGTAATCTTTCCACTTATTTCAACAGCCAGCATCTGCTTTTCAACCAAAAGCCGGGTGATAAAGCCGAATTCATCAAAAACCTGCAAAGCAAAGGCAATACGGTTTTAATGACAGGCGACGGGCTAAACGATGCCGGAGCACTGATGCAAAGCGATGTGGCACTTACCATTGCCGATAAAGCCTATCATTTTTCACCTGCCAGCGATGCCGTGCTCGAAGCCGGGCAATTTCATCGGCTGGCCGCTTTTATCCGCTTTACGTATACATCGCTCCGCATTGTAAAAATGGCCTTCATTATTTCCTTTTGTTACAACATCGTAGGAATTTCGTTTGCCATCAGCGGAAATCTTTCGCCGGTGGTAGCTGCCATTTTAATGCCTATCAGTTCGGTTTCGGTGGTGGCCTTTGCCACGTTTGTTACCCGGCTGGCCGGACAAATGAAGCTGAAATAAGCCATGAGCTGTCAGCGACAAGCTGCAAGCTGCAAGACACAGGAAATAAGTTCAGAGAAATATCCGGCATTTTGATAATGGGATGAATCACAAAACACCCCCTCCGTCATTCCGGTGTCAAAGCCTCCGGAATTCCTCTCCCCCCTGAATGGGGACAAGGAAGAAGAGCTACGAGCAAAATACAGCAGCACGGCAACATTGCGACACAAAAACTGAGAGCTTTGGGCTTCAACATCCGGTATCGAGCACCCGGTATCCAGTATCGGATCTGACTCAAGTTTATTCGTGCCGATACAACAACTTGGTGGAGGCATTCTCCGCTGCTTTAATCAGGGGATACCCCACGGGAGAAGCGGTCAGCAACGGATGTGTTCCAATCTGCGCCGTCAACAACGAATTAAGGGTTATTTTATTCTGGACAATAATTCCGATCGTATTTATAAGCTCGCCAACTGAAAGTCCGCCCATTACTTCGCCTCCCAGAATAACACCTGATTCTTTTCCAACAATCAGTTTTACGAACTGGGTATGCGTATCCTTCAAGGTTCCGGGGTGGCGGTCAATTCCCAGGAAAGTACCGGTAACAATGCTGAAATTCTCTGCTTCGGCCTGAGCTTCCGTAATTCCGGCAACACCAAAACCAGTTTCGCCCAATGCAGTGGAAAAAATAGAAATGGTACCAATGAAGTTTTTGATGGCCGACAATTTAAACAGGTTCATTCCGGCCACGCGCGCTTCGGCACAAGCTGTGGAGGCCAGCATTATTTGGCTGGGTTTGCGGGTAAAGAAATCTCTTTTTTCTGCGCAGTCGCCCACTGCAAACACATCGGAGTGCTCCGTTCTCAGGTAGTCATCCACTTTTATAAAACCTTTGGAAGTTACTGCAATCCCTGATTTTTCAGCCAGTTGCGAATTGGGTTGGTAACCCATGGCCAGAATAACTGCATCGGCTTCCAGCAATTCTCCGTTTTCAAGCTTTACACCATCCGCATGGCCGTTTCCGGTGATTTCAGACACACCCTGCCCTGATAAAACTTTTACACCACGCTCTTTCAATAAAGTTTCGGCCGGTAAAGCCACATCGGCATCAAAAGCCAGGTGCAAAACATGAGGCAATTTTTCCACCAACGTAATGTCTTTGCCGCTTTTTCTCAACTCATTCGAAATCTCCACCCCAATAAAACCGCCACCAATAACCACAATCTTTTTGAACTGCTGCAAGCTGGCCTGCATTTGGTCGAGATACGTTTTGTTCTTTGGCACGGTAAATACGTTGGGATAATCTGCTCCCTTTAACCACGACGGCTTTATGGGCGTTGAACCGGTACCAATCACCAGTTTATCGTAGGCAATGCTCTGGCCTGAGGTGAATTTGACGGTTTTGTTTTCCAGATCGATCAACTCCGCCTCGTCAACAAGCATTTCAATGTTGTTGGCTTCAAACATTTTATCCGATGGCAGAATGTCTTTTTCCGAACTCTGCACCGTTCCAAAAATATAAGGAATTCCACAAGGAATCAGTGTTTTCTCCTGTGTGGTAGTTACTACTATTTTCTTGCCCGGGTAAACCCTGCGCGCGGTTAAAGCCGTTACCAGGCCGGCGGCGCTGCTTCCGATAACCAAAATGTCAGTTGTACTCATATTTTTTATTTTTATAGTTCACATTTCAG
>JBKDZK010000285.1:0-2008 GCA_047971205.1 Draconibacterium sp. | reverse complement strand
AAAACTTAGAATTGATTGTTTCAACAGTTTGATAATCGTCATTTCCCTGTGAAAAGGAAAAGGTAAAAGTTGTTGTTTCGCCAAGTATCCTCAGGTTAACCGGCCCCGGTTTGAGAAGTTTTTTTTCTGATTTATGCGTTATCATTCCAAAATCGAGTTTGGCAGTTACGTATCTTTCTTCTCCAATTTTCTCAACCATAAGCCTAAAACTTACACCGTTATTTACCAGCGTTATTCCGGCTTCTTCATTTTCATTTTCCGGGTCGAATGTCAGGTTAGATGTAGCGGTGAAATTATGATCCTGCAAACGCCTTCCAACAAATGTTGGAGAACCATTGGCACCAATAAAAATGAGTGATTCGATAGGAGAAATAGTATTTGCAGCACCTGTCAACCGCAGAAACCCCGGGCGTTCGCTTAACGAATAATTTTCATCAACAGGAAGCTGAATGTGATTCCATTCCAGTCCCAACTTCTCTTCATTAAAATCAGTTTTTGTCGATTTTTCTGGAAATGGTTTTAGAGGAAGAGTCGGGCATGTCATATTTGATTGTACTGTACCATTTCCATTAACAATAGGCCAACTGTTTTTTGGCCAGGTTACCGGAGCCAGGCATGTTTCTCTACCCAGAATATGGTGAGCATTCCTATCCACTTTTCGATATCCATGGAAAATCATCCACCACGAACCATCGTGTGCCTGTAACATATCGGCATGGCCAACCCCCTGAATTTCGTATAGTTGTCCGGCCTGGTTACAATGCGTTAAAATGGGATTGTTTTTATAAGTAATATAAGGCCCCCAAACAGATGACGAACGGGCAATGGTTTCGCAGTGTGCTTCTTCTGTACCGCCTTCGGCTGCCATGAGGTAATAAAAGCCGTCTTTTTTGTAAATATGTGGCCCTTCAAGTGCCCGGCCTCCGGTTCCAAACCAAAGTTTTCGGCCCTCGTCCAATAATTCACCTGTTTCCAAATCAATCTCAAACAACTCGAAATTTGATACAAGTACATACGATTTCCCATCGTCGTCAAAGAAAAAGTCAGGGTCAATCCATTGTAACTTTGGGTCTATCCAGATTGGATCCGACCACGAACCTTCAGGGTTTGTTGCCGTAACATAAAAGTTACCTTTTCCGCCAAAACCATTTACATTGGTGGTAATCATATAAAACACCCCCTCGTGATAACGAATATTGGCAGCGAAAATGTTTACGCCATCAGGCAACTGTTCTTTGCGGTGGATACAGTGCCCAATTTGTTCCCAGTTCACCAAATCTTTGCTGTGAAATATGGGTACCCCCGGAAAATATTCAAAAGTGCTCGAAACCAAATAATAATCCTCTCCCACCCGGCACATACTTGGATCGGAGTAAAATCCCGGGATTACCGGATTTTGGTAGGTTACAGTTTCGTTTGGAAAAATTGTTGCATCGTAGGGATTGTTGCTTTTTACTGTCTCTGCTGAGTTTTGAGCAGATACAGATAATGCTAACACAAATAGTATAGAATAAAGAATCCACCTCATGATTCCATGTTTTTAATTAAATAAAGTCTAATTTGAGATTTTCAATGTATTCATTGAATTAGCAGCCAATTCAGGATGCATTGATATATCTCCGATTTTAATACTTACCCGCTTTATTTCATCTGTTTGGTTTGCTACAATTATGATAACAGAACCATCAAGATTTTTAAACGCCAGTATATCGTCAAAGGCATCTTCTGTCTGAAGTTTTTGAGCACCAGGCAAAACATAGTGGCTGGCATGTTTTAGCACATAGTATTCTAGTGTATATTGATAAGTATTTTGGATTGAATCAACTACAACCAATGAATTCTGAGACCATCCCCATCGGCTAATACCGCCCTGAAGTAATGAAGTATTCCAATATTCATAAACAGAAACTCCATTGTTCAGGTAATGTTTCATTAAATCCCAGGAATACATTGCACCGGTCCAGTCATTCAAACCATTTCCGCATTCCTGCTCTGTTTGAAGCATTAG
>JBKDZK010000284.1:0-14267 GCA_047971205.1 Draconibacterium sp. | reverse complement strand
TGGTGGTGGAAGTACTCAGTGATCGTACAACGGTAAAGCTGGCCGCTCCCGAACCGGAGCCAAAGAAACCAGCCGGAAAGAAAAAAAAGGAGAAGGACGCCGCCAGTGATGAAATGAAATGCCCGAAATGTTCGGAAGGCCTGATTTTGAAAGGGAAAAATGCCTATGGATGCAAACGGTGGAAAGATGGTTGTGATTTCAGGTTACCCTTTGTTTTTATGGAAAAAAAGCTGACCGATAAACAAGTAGCCCGACTGCTGGAAAAGGGCGCTACCACAAAACTGAAAGGCTTTAAATTGGGCGACAAAAAAGTGGATGGAGTGCTGCAACTCACCAATGATTTTAATGTGGAGTTGGTGGAGGAAACTCTGGTAAAGACGAAGGCTGTTGATACAACGCCCAAATGTCCGAAATGTGGAGGGATCATTATAAAAGGGAAAACGGCCTACGGTTGCAGCAACTGGAAAGAAGGCTGCGATTTTAAATTTTCGTTTGATGCCATTCGCGAAAAAGCTGCAGGAAGAAAGTTAACAAAGGAACTGGTTTTGGAAATTATTACTTCCTGAAAAGAAAGACCACTCGGCCATTAATCTCAATATGATTGAGAAAGTAGCATTGGCTTTGCAGGAAAAGGTACAAACCGTTAAGGCTTCTAAAAACGGAAAAGAACCGGGGCGGCACTAGATGACTGTTACAGACAGAAAATCCTTAAATGTTAAAAGCAATTTCCCTGATCTGTAAGACAATGAACCAAATAATAATAATAGATTTGTAGGACATTCTTTAAAAACCTGAATCATGTATAAACACATTTTGATTTTTCTTTTGGCAGTTGTGCCGTTTTCAATTTTTGCTCAAAACGGGAAAGTTATGGAATCCCTTCAATTTGATAGCAAACTGGTTTCGTACCCGGTAGAATATTCTGTTTACCTTCCGGCTGATTATGAGACTTCTAACCGTAGCTATCCTGTATTGTATCTTCTGCACGGTTATTCTGACGACGAAACCGGTTGGATCCAGTTTGGTGAAGCAAACCGGATTGCCGACAAAGGAATTGCCAACGGAGATTTTCCTCCTTGCATCATCATTATGCCCGACGGTAAAGTTAGCTGGTACGTAAATAGTTTTGACGGAAAAGATCCCTGGGAAGACATGTTTATCCAGGAGTTTATCCCGGCCATGGAAAAGAAATACCGGATTCGTTCGAAAAAGGAGTTCCGTGCAATTGCCGGACTTTCGATGGGAGGAAACGGAGCCTTGTTATTGTCTATGCACAATCCTGAATTGTTCTCTGTTTGTGTGGCTATGAGTGCCGGAACTTTTACCGATGAAGAAATTAGCAGCAATGGTCGTTACGATCATTATTTCAAAAATATTTACGGCGAAAAACCCGAAAGTGGCGTGAGTGATTACTGGAAAGCCAATAGCCCGATTCACCTGCTCGACAGCGTGGACAAAGAAAAGCTTAAATCCATTCGTTTTTACATCGACTGTGGCGACGACGACTTCCTGTACAAAGGAAATTCGGCCCTGCATGTAAAAATGCGCGACCTGGGCATTCCGCATGAATACAGAGTCAGAAACGGCGGTCACCAGTGGGAATACTGGCGTACTGGCTTATTCGACGGATTGAAGTTTATGGCTGAATCTTTTCACCGATAATCCATCATTTTTCCTTTATCAATTGTTTTGAAACGCATATTTCCCATATTGTTGTTGCTGGGATTGCTGGGCACTACATTCAAAAACGTTGCCCAAACCAAGCCCGACTTTGTTTGGGGAAACTGTGCTTATTTTAACCTGAATGTTGGAGACAGCATTTTGTACGACAGTACCAGTATCCGGTTATTGTCGATTGAAAATCAATACAATCAGTTAAAGGTTGGAACCGATACACTTGAAGTAAAAGTAAGCGGGCGTTCGCTGCCACACAGCGTTGCCGGCTTACAGCTTTTTGTGGCCGACAACCGAAGCGTAAAAGCCTTGTCGGACAATACTGCCATCCATGGCTTGCAGAAAAAGGATGTTTTGCTGTGTATTTCGGACAGAAACAGGGAAATGCTGGATAAAAAGGAATTTGTGTTTCCGGTAAGTTTTAACCAGGGTTTTGTTTGGGACGGAGAGGAAGACACCTACATGTTCTCGTACTTGTGCGACGATCAGCAAAAGAAGTACGAAACCTATCCCGGAATTGGGATTGACCTGAAAGATGCCCGGGGGCTTGAGAAACACTGGTTGGTAGCCATCGAGAACAGCACCGTGGTTTGGGTCGACAAGGCAAAGGATGGGGAAACAGCCTGTGTGTTGCTGGCAAGTGATTCAAGTCCGGGAATTTATTATGTGTACGATTGCCTGTACGAAAAAACGCTGGAAGTAAAAAAAGAACAGAAGCTGGTGCGGGGAGAATTGATCGGTACTGCCTGGGGAAATGCCAATTGGGGGCACGCGCACCTGGCAGTTGTTCGCAACGATACGATTCCTTCTTTTGAGGACCGTTTTATGAATTGTGTCAACTTTTTCCCACAATTGTACGAGTTGTATTATGCCTACACCTACAGTACAAGCAAATCATATTCAAAGGGAAAGATCAGCTTTGGAAGGGCGGCTTCGCACCTGGGAAATGATAAAAACAATGCGGCTTTTGAAGAGTACCTGGGCAAAGGATGGATTCTCGGGCGCTGGAACCGTTCGGATAAAGTTGAGGCGGTTTCTGTGCGCGAAGGAGGTAATGTGCGCCTGGCGAAAAAGATATTCTCAGGAACACCGGCAGAAAGTATTAATCCGAATGATTATTTTGAGTACGAAATAAATGTCAGGAACGGAGTATACCGGATTCGTGCAAAAGTGGGTGATCTAAAAGCCGAATCGTGGCAAAAAATTGAATACGAAGGCGTGCCCAATAAAACTTTCTCCTTGCCGGCAGGCGAGCAAAAATGGACAGATGAAAGAACCGTAAGAGTGGAAGACCGTAAACTAACGGTTCGTGTTTATGTGGATACTGAAAATAAAAAAGCAGCCGGATTAAGTGAGATCGTATTTCAGCTGGTTTATTAGAAAAACTCCAACACCATTCCCGTTTTTACCTGTTTCGAATTGAATTCTTTGTGAAACAAAGCCAGTGCGGGCAGTTCGGTGCAATGTGCCGGAAGTACCTGTTCTACTTGGTTTTCTTTCAGGTAAAGGATGGTTTGCAATGTTTGCTCATTGGGCTCTTTCAGGTGAAAACCGCCAATTACTGCTTTAATTGTTGAAATTCCGGTGACTTTTTTAGCGTATTCGCAAATGTTGCAAATACCGGAATGTGCGCAGCCCGAAATAATAACAATTTGATTGTTTACCACGGCCGCCAATGCCGAATCATCGCTAACAAAATCTTCAGAATTATCTGCAAATTCAAAAGCGGTTGTTTGGCTTTCAAATGAATTTTGTCTGGGTATTTCTCCCAAAAACCAAAGATTATCTGTGATTTTAACAGGTTTTTCCGAAAGTGTTAAGTGGAACCGCCGGACTATTTCTTCACCGCTTGTTTTAATTCCGACAGGGGAGTGGTCCCTTTTGCGGAAGCGTTTCCGAAAAGATCCGGGATGTGTGATCAGCATTTTATCCCGAAGAAACTTCAAACCGTTGCCATGGTCCCAGTGTCCGTGGCTTAGCACAATTTTCTGCACGTGCTGTTGAATGTCGATTCCCATTTTTCGGGCATTTTTCAGAAAAACATCTGAATGGCCGGCATCAAACAGGATTTTTTCACCGTCTGTTTCAAGCAGGTAAGAAAGACCGTGTTCTGCCTGAAACCTGCCTCCGGCCGTGTTATCGGTTAGAACAGTTAGCTTCATGCGATGGATTTTTGTAGTGCTTTCCAGATATTCTGAAACTCTTCGCCGCAAACAGAATCCGGTGCATACTCCATCATCGTTTGGCTGTGTATCATCGACTCCACCATTTTTTTGTCGAACGGAATTTTGCCCAGTAGTTGTATGCTGTTTTCTTTCAGAAAATCTTCCACAATGCTTGTCATTCCTAGGTTGATGTCGTATTTATTGATCACCGTAAACATAGGAATCCGGAACGAGTTAACCAATTCTTTTAAACGAGTGGCGTCGTGCAGGCCCGAAACGGTGGGTTCTATTACCAGCAAAACTGCATCGGTTCCGGTTACGGAGGCAATGGCTGCGCAACCGATTCCCGGAGGGCCGTCGTTGAGCAGAAAATCGGCTTTTATTTCCCGGGCAATGCTTTTGGCGTGCTCGCGAATGTGGGTAACCAGATGCCCCGAATTCTCTTCTCCCGGGCCCATTTTTGCGTGAACCATTTTGCCAAAGCGGGTATCGGAAACAAACCAGTGGTTGTTGAATTTTTGGTGAGTTGAAATAGCTTCTGCCGGGCAGATTCTTTCACAGAGGCGGCATCCTTCGCACTGAAACGGATTGACTTCAGGAAACAAAGCTTTGTTGGTGTGAATGGCATCAAAACGACATGAACTTTCACACAACCCGCATTGCGTGCATTTTTCAGGATCAATTTCAGCAACCGAACCACTGGAAAATGGATGTGTTTCCAGTATCTCGGGCTGGAAAATAAGGTGTAGGTCGGCGGCGTCCACATCGTTGTCGCAAAACACGGCATTGCCGGCCAGCGAAGCCAAAGCAGCAGTAATACAGGTTTTTCCGGCACCGCCTTTTCCGCTAACAATTGTTATTTCTTTCATTTTATTGAATGGTCAGTTTTTTTTATTCCGGGCACATCCAGCAGTCTTTCCGCAGTTTTGATGTAAATGGCTTCCAGTTCTTCCGGAACGTTGTTAAGAAGTGCTCCTTTGGAATAGCTTTCGGCATACTCTTTCGAAAATGGTATTTCTCCGATCAGTTCAATATTATTTACTGCCAGATATGCGTAAACGGCGTTGTTTCCCAACCCGGCTTTGTTGACAATTACTCCAAACGGAATTTTAAGATCGCTAAGCAAGTCTACGGTCAGTTTTAAATCGTGCAGGCCAAAAGGAGTTGGTTCGGTTACTAAAATTACATAGGCTGCTCCGGAAACAGTTTCCACCACCGGACAGCTGGTTCCTGGCGGAGCATCGAGTATTTGAAGCACAGCACTGTCGGCCGTCTGCTTTTTTAACTCACGAATAAGCGAGGTTTGCATCGAAGAGCCAATCCGAAGCCGGCCTTCGGTAATACCCTTACCAAAAGTGGTTTTGTAGCTGCTTATCGTTCCTATGAGATTTTTGTATTCACGAATGGCGCCAAACTCGCAGGCAACAGAGCAGGCGCCACACGAATGACACATATCTTTGTTTATTTCTGCAAACTCCAGATTTTTTACAAGAGTGATGGCGTTGAATTCGCACCAGTCAGAACACTTTTTGCAAAATGTACATTGGGTGGTATCAATCTCCGGAACCATCGTAAACACCGTGTTTTCAGAAATATTAACCGCATCGGGGATAAAAAGCAAATCGTTGGGTTCTTCCACGTCGCAGTCGATCAACTGAATTTGATCATCCAAAAGTTTTGACAAATACTGATAGAGATGAATCGCCACAGTTGTTTTTCCTGTTCCACCTTTTCCGCTGGCAATGGCAATGCGCATAAAATACTTTTTAAATTACGATAAGAAGCTACCGGGCATGAAAAAAAATCCCCGAAAAAAGATTCCGGGGAAATCTCAGTAGCTAATTCAAAATCCGGTCTAAAAGGTTCTACCTTTCCGGTTTTAAGATATTAATGGTCGCAGTAGTTGGCTGTAAAACTGATACTTCCGTCCAGAAAGCCTTCTGTTAACTCATTGGCCGGTAATTTGGGCGCTCCAACGAACACGTTTACATCGTTGTATTTGAAAATCTCGATGGCTTTTTGCCCCATTCCTCCGGCCAGTACATCGGTTACTCCCTGTTGTGCCAGCCATTTGGGAAGCAGTCCCGGCTCGTGAGGAGGAGGCGTTACTATTTCTTCGGAAATAATTTTCTGATCTTCCACGGTCAGTAACGAAAAGTAATGACAATGTCCGAAATGCCCGTCCAGTACGCTGTTTTCGTCAACGGGTATGGCAACTTTCTTTTTCATTTTATACTTTATTATTCAGTGTTAGCGGCCACCGCGGTTCATCCCACGACCACCCAAGTTTCTTCCTTGACGTTTTCCTCGTCCTCTTCCTGTAATTTCTTCAGAGTCGCTGGCCTGAAATCTTCTTCTGAAACCACGTCGTAATCCATTTTCTGCGGTTGCGACTTCGGTTGTTCCTGCCGCTCTGCATTTTCCTTGTCTTTTTCCGGTTTGGGAACCTTGTCCCAATGGACCGGTACCATCTAATCCTGGCATTGTTTTAATTTTTATTGATTCTGTCTATAATTTCCTGAATGCTTAATTCCTTGTCTTCCAGAATCACCATCTGTATTTTAAATTTTTCGAGCATGGTTCTGGCTTTAGGCCCAAAGTCTCCCGAGATAACCTGATGGGCACCCAGCTCGGCAGCCATTTCTGATGTTTTTGTTCCGGCACCACCGTTTACATTTTTAAAACTGTTTTCAATAAAATTGGTAGTCTTGGTTTCAGGATCGTACACGCAAAACCATCCTGCACGGCCAAATTTTGGATCAAAAACGGATTGTAGGTTGTTCCCGGTAGAGGTGATAATCGTTTTCATTGTATTGTTCTTTTTTGTTCTTTCAAAAGCATGAAACAAAGGTACTAAAAAATATAATAAATGACATATGTGCAAAATAAAATATTATAACCGGTCGTTGAATTCCTGAATTATCAGAGATTTCAGTAGTTTTACTTATTGTGAAAATTAGGAATTCAAACAAAAAAAGGTTGATGAAACAAATCACCAACCTTCTGCTTGTCAAAAAATCAAATACAATTACTGAACTCCCGCTTTTTTCAAAAAATACTCAAGCGGACAGAACTTTGTTAACGACGACTGAAACAGGTTCAGCCCTACAAAAGCGGCCAGTCCTAACCAGTAAATATGTACAAAAATGGCCAGGAGCAGGCTTGTCAAAACAAAAGTTCCGGCTACTCCGCGTATAATTCTCTCCCTCATAATTTTATTCTTTTTAAATATATTTTTCTACGTTCATAATGTAAGCGTTTATCGGGCTGATGGCCTCGAACGAATCGTTAAATTCCTTTACCATCCGAAGCAATTCGTCGGCCCTGGCTTCTTCCAGAAATGTGAAAGATATGATGTAGCGGTAAGGACGTCTTGCGGATCCAAACCAGTTGGCAATTTCCCGTTTTCCTTCCACATCTTTCATAAAGCCTTCCACCTCGGTTTCGCTGTACGAGTTAATGTGAAGCTGCTCTAAAATGTGAGCCAGGTTGTGGTGATGTGCTTCCACACATTGAATCATTACAAATTTCATAGTCCTCTATTCGTTATTGGTATTTACTTCTTCAATCATATTTTCCGCCTCCTGTTTCTGGTATTTTTTCTTTTCAGTCATGTAGTAGATGAGCGGAACAATTACAAGTGTTAGGAAAGTAGACGCGATGCTACCACCCATCAGCGAAATGGCGAGCCCCTGGAAAATAGGGTCGAACAGGATAACTACGGCGCCAATTACCACGGTTCCTGCGGTGAGCAGAATAGGGGTGGTACGCACGGCTCCGGCTTCAATTACTGCTTCTTTCAGCGGAATTCCTTCGGCCAGTCGCAGGTTGATAAAGTCGATGAGCAATATGGCATTTCGGACCATAATACCCGCGAGCGCAATTAACCCGATCATGGATGTTGCGGTGAAAAAAGCACCCATCATCCAGTGACCTACCAGGATACCAACCAGCGACAGTGGAATGGAAATCATCATGACAAACGGCACCTTGAAGTTTTGGAACCAGCCAATGATCAGCATGTAGATAACCAGCAGTACCACCGCGAAGGCTGTTCCCAGGTCGCGGAAAACTTCGTAGGTAATTTGCCATTCACCGTCCCATTTCAGGCTGTAGTTTTCCTGGGTGAAAGGTTGCTGCGTGTACTCTTCGCTAAGCAAATATCCTTCGGGCACCTGAATATCTTCCAGTTTTTCCGACATGTTAAGGATTGCATAGACAGGGCTTTCAAGGCTTCCGGCCACATCGGCGGTTACGTAAACCACGCGGCGTTGATTTTTCCGGTAGATGCTTTTGTCTTGCAGACCTTGTTCTATTTCCACTACATCGCCCAACGAAACCATTTGTCCGCTTTGGCTCATGATGTTGATGTTTTTCAACTCGTTCAGCCCCGAACGGTCTTTTTCGCCCAAACGCAGTTTAATTCCGGTTTGCTCGTATTCCTGTTCCTGGTAAAGCTGGGTTACTTCCTGTCCGCCCAATGCCATTGCCAGGCTTTGTGTTACCTGTTGCGTAGTCAGACCATGCAAGGCAGCTTTTTCTTTCAGTACATCAAATTTGTACTCCACCTGGTCGTCTTCAGGATACCAGTCAATGTCCACTACATCCTCTGTTTCAGCAAACAAAGCTTTCACCTGGCGGGCAATTTCTGTCTGCGTATCCAGGTCGGGACCGTACACTTCGGCTACCAGTGTTGATAATACCGGAGGTCCGGGTGGAACTTCCACCACTTTAACATTGGCATTGTATTTTTTTCCAATTTCCTGCAAGCCCGGACGCATGGCCTTGGCAATGTCGTGACTTTGCAGACTGCGGTCGCCTTTATCGGTAAGGTTTACCTGGATATCGGCAACGTTGGAGCCCTGGCGAAGGTCGTAGTGACGTACCAAACCGTTGAAGTTCATTGGCGAAGCGGTTCCCACGTAAGTCTGGTAGTTCAGCACATTGTTTTGCTGGGCAATGTAGGCTGCCAGTTCTTTTGTAACAACGGCGGTGCGCTCCAGCGTAGTTCCTTCGGGCATGTCAACGATCACCTGGAACTCGTTTTTGTTATCAAACGGAAGCATTTTGACGGCCACCATTTTGAAGTACACCAATGTCATCGATCCGAACAAAAGCACGGTAACACCAATAATAAATCCCCAGCGCTTGAAAGGCGACTCCAGCATCGGATTGATGGTTTTCTTGTACAGTTTATAGATAACTGAATCTTCCATACGGAATTCCTTTTCCGCCTTTTTGTTATCGTGTTTCAGCAGGCGGTAAGCCAGGTACGGAGTGATGGTGAGAGCTACCAACAACGAGAAGATCATTGCTATGGAAGCGCCAATCGGCATCGGGCTCATGTAAGGCCCCATTAATCCGCTCACAAAAACCATGGGTAATACCGCAGCAATTACGGTGAATGTGGCCAGGATGGTTGGGTTACCAACTTCGTCTATCGAGCGCAACGCCGCTTGTATAAAGGGCAACTTTTTCATTTTAAAGTGCCGGTGCATATTTTCGGCAATAATGATCGAGTCGTCCACAACAATTCCGGTTACAAATACCAGTGCAAATAAAGTAATCCTGTTCAGCGTATAATCCAGAAAATAGTAACTGAACATGGTTAAGGCGAAGGTGATAGGTACCGAAAGGAATACCACCAGACCACCGCGCCAACCCATTGCCAGCATTACCACTATGGTTACCGAAATGATGGCACCAAATAAATGCATCAGCAGTTCCGATACTTTGTGCGAGGCCGTTTCTCCGTAATTACGGGTCACGGTTACCTGTACATCTTCTGGTATGAGGTCTTTTTTCAGAACGTCCAGCTTTTGCAAAATTTCGTCAGAAACGCGCATGGCATCAGCGCCGCGGCGTTTGGCAACCGAGATAGTTACGGCCGGGTATTCCCCCGGATGATCCGCTTTCTGCTGGTCCATTTGCGCAAAGCCAAATTCTACATACTGAATTGGTTCCTGTGGTCCGTCAATAATTTCGGCCACTTGTTTAAGGTAAACCGGGTGATTGTTAAAGACGCCCACAACAAGGTTCTCAACATCTTCTGATGATTTCAGAAAATCACCGGCTTCCACCAGGTATTCTGTATCGTTTTTACTAAAAGAGCCAGCTTGAAACTGACTGTTTGCCAGCTGAATTTGCTGGGCAATCATCAGAGCATCCACATGGGCGGCAGCCATTTTTTCGCTGTCCAATACCACGCGAATTTCGCGCGAACGGCCTCCAATCACTTTGGTCTCCGAAACATCGGTTACCTGCTCAATTTCGTTGTTCAGTTCCTGGGCTATTCTTTTGAGTTGGTAATCGTCGTAATTCTCACTCCACAAAGTCAGACCAAGCACCGGAACGTCGTCAATCGAGCGGGTTTTTACGAGCGGTAACGAAGTTCCGGCCGGCATCTGGTCCATGTGCTTCATAATCTCGTTGTACATTTTTATCAGCGATCGTTCAATGTCTTCGCCCACATAAAACTGTACAATCAGCATGGCCTGGCCCGGCATCGAAGTCGAATACACATACTCAACTCCGGGTATATTGGCTACTACTTTTTCGAGCGGTTGCATTACCCGCGATTCAATTTCCGTGGGGCTTGCTCCCGGATAGCGGAAAAAAATGTCGGCAATAGGTACGTCAATCTGAGGTTCTTCCTCCCTCGGTGTAAGGTACGAGCTGTAGATTCCGATGACCAGGAAAGCGACCATCAGAAGCGGTGTCAGCTTCGAATTTATAAATGCTTTGGCTATTCCGCCTGCAAATCCTGTCTTCATTTTACTGCTTATTTGTTTTCAACAATTGCTCCGTCGTATAATTTACCCTCGCCCGACAGAATGTATTTCTCGCCATCGCTAAGTCCCGAAAGAACTTCAATGGAATCGTTGTATGTTTTTCCGGTGCGGATCCAGCGCAACACCGAGTTGTTGTTGGCGCCTACTGTATAAAGTCCGGTTAGTTGTCCACGTTTAACCAAACTGCTCTGGGGAACGCGGATCATTTTTTCGGTTCCTTTTGCATGCAGAACAGTTGCGTACATTCCGCTATACAGATCGATGGATTTTACAGCATCAGCATCTAACAGAATTTTTGCTTCAAACTGGCTGCCGGTATTGGCAGATGAAGGGTTGATCTCGGAAATAACTCCTGCCACTTCGGTGCCGGGTGATGCTGTAAATTGCACTTTTACCGGATCGTTTAATTTTATGTTGGCAATTTCCAGTTCCGGAATGCGCGCATAAACTTTCCATAGCGAAGGACTTTCCATACTCAGCAAAGGCATCCCCGGGTTGGCCATGTCCCCTTCGTTGACAAATTTGCCGGTAATAGTTCCGTTGTAAGGTGCTCTTATGGCAGTATAACGAATGTTTTCTTCCACTTCACGTTCCATTTGCTCCACTGCCGAAAGACGTGCTTTGGCCATTTGAAAATGGGTACGCATATCATCCAGCTCTTTGTCCGAAGCACTGTTGGCAGCATGTAAGGCCTCAAAACGTTTCAGGTCTTTTTGGGCACTTTCGTAAGCGGTAGTTGCTTCTACCTTACTGGCTTCTACCTGTGCTTTTTTTGCCAGAATATCCTGGTTTCGGATCTGGATCAGCAGGTCGCCTTTGCTTACCTTTTGGCCTGGTTTTGCATAAATAGCTGTAATCTGTCCCATCATTCGGGTACTCAGGTTACTTTGCTTGTCTGCTTCCAGTTTTCCTGAAAAACTGTTTTCCATCGGAAATTCTTCCAGTTTCGCAGTTGCTACTTTTACCTGAATTTTCTCCGGATTGCTGATTGTTGCGGTGTTTTCCTTTTTGCCACACGCGGCAACAAATAATCCCATCGCGGCAAGGGCGATGAAAAGGTTCTTATTAATTGATTTTACTTGCATTTTATAAGGCTTTTATTGATTAATATCTTTTTCCATGAGCAGTTCCATTTCAAAAATGGCCTGTCTGTAGTTATAAATAGATTGTATGTATTCCAGTTCTTTTCCGGAGGCCAGGGCTTCCGACATCAGCAGGTCAGCTGTTTTCTCCAGTCCCTGTTCAAAACGGTTGGTGCGTATCCGGAGTGATTCCTGTGCCTGTTCTTTGGCCAGTTTACTTGACTGAATACGACTGTAGTTAAGGTTTACGTTTCTGATGGCATTGTTTACCTGTATCTGGCTTTGAGACAGGTAATCCTGGTAGCTAAACCGAGCTTCGTCCAGTTGGGATTTGGCCTGCTGCACGGCACCTGTATTTTTATATCCATTAAATAATTTCCAGCTGAGTGACGCGCCAAGCATGTAATTATTGGCCGAGGTTCCCAGCAGTTTGTCGTCGTTCCATTCTACCGCACCAAAGGCATTTACACGCGGAACAAACTTCATTTTGTTGCTGCGAACCATGTTTTCTCCTGCTTCAATTTGTTTTTGAAAGGCCAGCAAGTCGGAGCGGTTTTCCAAATTATAATCCGGTTGAGTGGCCAGTACTTGTGTAGGTGCCTGAACCAGTGAATCGGTTGTGGTAATCTGTTCGTTCAGTTCCAGCCCCAGCAAATGAGCCAAAAAATCGTGGGCTGCTTCGCGCTGATTCTGAGCTTCCAAAAGCTGGTTTTTGCGCTCTTCGTAGCGAACCGAAGCTTCCAGCACATCGGCGTGTTTGGCAAATCCCTGCTCTTCGTTGTTTTTGGTTAGGCGAAGTGCTTCTTCTGCTACTTTAACCGAACGCTCCAGCACATTCACCGAAGATTCAGCCAGTTCCAGCATAAAATAGGCCCGCTTTACTTCGTACTCAATGTTTTTGCGCACCCGTGTAGCCTGGAAAGTCATCGCTTCAAATTGCTTCCTGGCTGCTTTTCGGGCGTAAATTCCATCGAGGTTAAGCAGTGGCTGCTGAATTTCGATTTTTGTTCCGAAGTTTTCATTACTTCCCGGGTCGTTTAGGCGGGCCGGGTCAAAATCGGCTTGCTGAACGATCTCCTGTTTTAATTTGAATGCAAACGAAGATAGGGGATCGTTGGTAGTAACACCGGTATGACTGGCTTCAATTCCGGGTAGAAAAACGGAATTGGTCATTCGGTACGATGCTTTTGCTACATTTGTTCGCGCTTCTGCACTTTTAATGCTCAGATTGTTTTCTGCTGCCAGATTCAAGGCTTCATCCAGACTTAGCTGCCTGGTTTGGGCATTGTTTAAGAAAGGTATGGCAAGAAAAAAAATCAGTACTTTGGTAAATGGATCTTTAAACATATACAAATGGTTTTATTTCTAATTTTCGGCACAAATATATGTTGTAAAATAGAAATATATACATAAATAGATATATAAATATCTTATGGGGTATATCCTGTATCTATGAGGTGTGATTTTCAGTTATCATTTGGGTGTGAACCTTAGGTTCGAATCCATCCCGATGTTGTGATATTCAACCAATCCTTTAAGTGTTTCACCTGAATCATCAATGTTCACCAGAAAGTGTTAAAACTGGTTCCAAATCGAACTAAACTGTACCAAAAACTATAATCATAACAGATTGGCTAATAATCATTTATGTGTTTCTGGTGAACCAAATCTAAAAAATATTTTGGTTCACCGTTTTGTTCACATTTACGAAGGTTTTAAACGGTGTTATTTAACTTCATAAAAATAAAAAAGCCTGCAAATCAACTGATTTACAGGCTTTTGGTGTTTTTTGACTTTTGTCTAAGTCTGGATGACAGGATTTGAACCTGCGACCCCGTCGTCCCGAACGACGTACGCTACCGGACTGCGCTACATCCCGAAATGATTATTGAATTGTACGTTTCGAATAATCGTTTGCAAAAATAATCTTTTTTCCTTTAACACAAAGAGGGAATAGACTCAAGTTTAAAAACAATGGCAATATTTTTATATTATTTATCATAATATATATTATAAGACAAACGTATTTATATTATATTTTGTAATACTCGGCATGTTTACGCCCAGCTCTGCTGGTTTGCATAAAATCAGATATTTGGCGGCTACCGGCAAATATCGGCTCGGATTTTATGTAAAAGTTTGCACAGTGTTCTTCACGAAATGTTTTCCCTACAATTCAATATTATGTTTGCGCTCGTTCTTCGTTTGCATCCGCCAACCGCTCAAATAAATAAAACGCGCCAGGCAGGCCAACGCTTTCAGATTTTGCTTCTCTGGTCAATTATGTTATTCAAAAATTATATGCGATTCTCAGAGACTTTAATATTTGTATGTCATCCCTTCGTTTATTCAAAATACAGAACTCTCAGCGTTTAAAACAAAAAAGCCGGCGAACCGGCTTCTTATTATTCATCGTGATCTAACTCGTCAATAACTCTGATTTTATCTTTCAGAAATTCTATTTTCTGTTTGGTAACTTCAATTTTCTTCTTCACGTCTTTAATCAATGCTTCTGCATTTTTTGATTTGGCAAAGAAACCAATATTGTTATCCAG
>JBKDZK010000283.1:0-4908 GCA_047971205.1 Draconibacterium sp. | reverse complement strand
GCCGCTCCTCCGTCAGTTGACGGGCGAGCGGCTTTTTTTATGAAGTAAAAAGCGATAATCAAGAAAGATTGACCACTTAACTGAAAAAAAGACTTTAGCAGGAGTTTGAATTGAAAAGTGGGTAAAAGGAGCATCAACAAAGAATTGCCTTCTTTATAAGTGTATGATTCCTATGAAAGTTACTAAGAAAGCCTGTAAAACACCAAATACTCTTTTAATAATGTTTTGGTGCCAACTATTGCTTTACATAAGCGGTAAAAATCCGGGGTGGGGGAAGGCAGGAGTTTTGGCACATTGGTGAGGAGAAACCTATTGATGGGAAGGTTGATTTAGCTGCCGTCGGGGAGTAGTGTGTGGCCTAAAATGAAATCAGACTTTAATTTTTTAAAAACCAGTAGTTTAACATAGATCTTTTTCGAATCAGACAGGTTTTTGTTCGATTGTAATATTAGCAGAAAAGCAAAGATCTATAGGATCAGCCAAGGAACAAGGCAATGGACACGCCGATAAAGGTTCCGATGATGTATCCCAAAATGCCGGTAAGAATGCCCGGAGTGATGAGTTTTTTTTGCCCCAGCGATGCTGCCATGGGAGCCGCAACCGACGGTCCCATAATGTTGGCAGCCGACGAAACGACCACTTCGTAAACATCGAGTTTGAAGAGTTTGGCCAGTGACAGGAGTAATAAAAAATGAAACAGCATGATGGTAAGGTAGAAAAGCAGCACCGGAAATCCTACCTTGAGAATGTCCTGAAGGTTGGTGGCAGCTCCGATTACAGCCAGGAAAATGTACATCATCCAAAGGCCAATGGAAAAAGCAGTATTCTCCAGCTTTTTTAATGATTTGGGGAACAGGTTGGCCAGAACGATCGAAAAAACGGTGATAAGCAGTATGCTAAGGTTGAGCTCGGTTTGAAACAATTTCTGAAAGAAAGGTGATACGATGGTTCCGGCACCGGCCACCAGCAGTGCGATAAAGATGGATGCCGCAAATCGTTCGAGTGTGATTGCGTGCTTTTGTTCTTCTTTGGCTAGCAACTCAGGCTGTTCGTCATCGGATGTTTTCCTGAAAAAACGGGCCAGAAAACCAACGGAAGGTACCAGGAATAACAACAACACATAAATGTTGGCGGCAAAATTGTCGATGGCAAGTGTGGCTGTAAAAAGCGGATTGGAGCTAAAATTCAGGATTTCGGCGGTGGTTACAAAGTTGATACTTCCGCCAATCAGGGTGGCTGCGATAATGCCTGCGGTGTTGGCACTTCCTTCACCCAAATCAATCAACTGATACGCCAGCAGACATCCAAGCACAATGCCTGCAGCACCTATGATGTAAGCCAGTAAAAGCTTTCCGCTCTCGCGAATGATTTTAACAAGGTTGGAACCAAACAACATCAGGGGAATGGCAACCGGTATAAAATAATCGAATACCATGGAGTAAACCTCTACTTTTATTTTGGGGTTGGAGGCTACCGGAACAACTCCTGTCATTGATAAAACCGACATGGAAATCATGGTCACCAGTATCCCGGAAACTTTTCCAAACCATTTTTTGTACTCCGAATAAATTCCGAAAGCTGCGGCTCCGGCAATAATTAACAGGAGAATAAGATGTTTGTCGGGTGCGATCAATGAATTCATTTACCTGGTATTTTTTTCAGCTTTTGAATATATCTGAATAATTCAAAAAAAAGGAAAACAGTTGTCACTTGATTTTAGTTGAGCGAAAAGAAATGCTAAGTAGTAAGTCGTCCTAAATTAGGAGTTTTCATATTTAGACTCAAATACTGATTATGACAACACATAATTATCAATCAAAACCAAAATTTTCAAGGGTACTTTCGGAGGTATTTCAGACAATTTTTCATTCAATTTTTCAGAATTTTTCCCTCCAATTTTTTTATTGCTGCCAAAATGGTCTCCATTTCAGAACGGGCCTCCGGGAATTCCCTGCTGGTATAAGCATAAAACCGCCAAATCTCCATTACATCTCCAGATTCGATCCGGTAAGGTTTATATTCAGGATTAAGTGATTTTAAAAGAATAGTTCCGTCGTTATTTACCGTTATCATCTTAAATACAAAATCCTGTTGGCCTTTCAGGATAACAATGCAGGGAGTATCTGGCCTGATAGCTGTCCAATCCGGCACATATTGAGCAATAATGTCGCTGCCTTCAGGAACAGGCACCATGGAATCCCCGGTTGAAGGGAAAATACGAAAAGTTCCCTGGGCTGGCAGATTGGGAATCGAATACTTCGGCAGGCCTGCGATAAACTCCGGGTCGTTGTAGCCTGCCATATAACCTGCTTTAGCTTTTATCGGTACATATTCTACATTCTCGTTATTCAACCTGTCCACCGAAATCGCCAACACCCGCAGGTTCCCGCCACGGATATAAACATCGTTCCCGGTTTCCAGCTCCCGCATCTTTAGCTCTCCCAGTTTCGAAAGGTCGATTTTTAGCAGTGTGTCGATGCTTATTTTAAAAAAATCAGAGAAGTTCAGGTAGTCCTCCGGCTGCGGTGATTTGGTATTCCCTGCTTCAATAGCAGCAATTTTTGCACGGGTTAGTCCGAGTGTTGAAGCAAGGGCTTCCTGGCTCATTTTTTTTCGTTCGCGGAGAAATTTGATGTTACCTGCGAAAAATATTTTTTGCGTTCTTTTATCCATTCGTTATATTTATGAACAGTTACTTGTTATTAATAGTAACAAATATCTATAATCTTTTTGGATTATGAAAAAGGGGATGGGGAAAAATGAAATCATCAAGCAATTGAGAGAGAAGATACTTGTGATGGAAGGATTCAATAGTGGGAAGGATGCCCGGGACCTTGATTTTGGGTTGGGACCGGTAAACAATTCCTTTCCCGGTGGTACTTTCCCTATTGGGGCAATACACGAATTTGTAAGTCCTACCGAAGCATGTTTTGCTGCCGCGAACGGTTTCATCTCCGGCTTATTAAAAACTTTCCGGAAGAAGGAGGGTGTTTGTATGTGGATAAGCACGAGGCGTAAACTTTTCCCCCCGGCCCTGAAGTCCTTTGGACTTGCCCCTCACCGTATTATATTTATTGATGTCAAACAGGAAACGGAGGCGCTTTGGGTCACAGAGCAAGCCCTGAAATGCAACTCTCTTGCAGCTGTGGTCGCAGAATTGCCAAATGTCAGTTTTTCTGAATCAAGGAGGTTGCAACTGGCCGCCAGTGAAAGCGGGGTTACCTGCTTTTTACACCGCCATCATCCATATATAAATAATACGCTGGCCTGTGTATCGCGGTGGCAGGTTCGTCCCATAGCAAGCCGGTTACCCGAAGGACTTCCCGGGGTAGGATTTCCGCGGTGGGAGGTGAAGCTGCTAAAAATACGCAATGGCAAGCCCGGCACATGGCTGTTTGAATGGCAAAGTGGAGGATTCAGGTATCTTCCCAATCAAAAATCAGTTGTTACTGCTTCGGTTACAGCAAAAAAGGAAAGGTATGCATAAGCGCTATATGTCCATATGGTTTCGTTATTTTGCTATCGACAGGATGGCCCGGTTACACCCCGAACTTAAAGAAAAGCCTTTCCTCTTATATGCTCCCGAGCGTGGCAGGATGGTAGTCAAAGCTTCCAGCCAGGCTTTAAGTAAAGAAGGTATAATGCCAGGTATGGTAGTAGCCGATGTAAGGGCGATATTACCTTCAGTAGAAGTGTATCCTGAAGAGCCTTATGCACAAAAGAAGCATCTGAAGGATTTGGCAGAATATTGCTTTCGTTATTCGCCTGTTGTTGCCACCGATCCTCCGGACGGGTTGATACTGGATATATCGGGATGTCCTCATTTGTGGGGAGGAGAATTTCCTTATTTACAAGCAATCATAACCCGATTTCACAAAGGCGGATACGATGCGCGTGCTGCAATAGCTGATACAATTGGCACGGCCTGGGCTGTGGCACACTACGGAAGTAGCAATCCAATTGTAGTTCCCGGCAAACAGGCCGAGGCACTTCTTACGCTACCTCCTGCCGCCTTAAGAGTGGAAAGTACTATCCTGAAACGCATGGAGAAACTGGGATTCAGGGAAATCGGACAGTTTATCCATATTCCCCGAAAAAACCTGCGCAGACGTTTTGGTGATGTTTTGCTTACCCGGCTGGAGCAGGCATTGGGAACAGGATACGAAACACTGCAACCTGTTTCTCCAGCTCCGGTTTACCTGGAACGCTTACCTTGTTTAGACCCCATACGGACAGCCCAAGGAATTGAAATTGCACTCCAGCGCTTGCTGGAAGCTTTATGTGAACGGTTTTTCAGGGAAGGGATAGGTATGCGTACAGGTATTTTCAAAGGCTACCGCATTGACGGGGAAACCGTGCAAATCAGTATTGGGACAAACAGTGCATCCCGGAATGCTGCACACCTGTTTAAACTATTTGAACTTAAAATTCCGGAGATAGAACCGGCTCTTGGTATTGAACTATTTACCCTGGAAGCGACATTGGTTGAGGATGTTAGCGAAACACAGGAAACCATATGGAATACCGGTTGTAATACCCCCAAAGCCATTGCCGAGTTACTTGATAATATTGCTGGGAAGGTTGGGATGCAGGCCATTCACCGTTATCTGCCACAGGAACATTACTGGCCTGAGAACTCTGTAAAGGAGGTTAACTCCCTGGAAGAACAGCCGGAAACGGAGTGGCGTACCGACCAACTCAGACCCCTTCATCTTTTACCTGAGCCTGAACCGGTAGAAGTCATGGTCGTACTTCCCGATTACCCTCCGGTACATTTCCGGTACAGGGGAGATATTATCCGGATTGCCAAAGCCGACGGACCGGAAAGAATAGAACAGGAGTGGTGGCTACAAACAGGGCCTCCGAGGGACTATTACCGTGTAGAAGATGAAGATGGAGTCCGCTACT
>JBKDZK010000282.1:0-2487 GCA_047971205.1 Draconibacterium sp. | reverse complement strand
TATCCAGTATGCCGGGAACATTATCCCTGTTAAGATGTCGGTCTTTGATCAGGACGGCAATCCGGGGATTTCCGTACCGGGATCGGAAGAACTCAACGCGGTAAAGGAAATTGCTGCCGATATGGGAACTTCGATGGGGAGCAGTATCACCATTACCGACGATGCCGGTTCGCAACTGCTGGCGGACTTGGGGCGGAGCGTTGTTCAGGGGGCTTCGCAATACGCAGGGAAAAAAATGCGGACCGTCAGGGTTACACTTAAAGCCGGGCACCGGGTATTGCTGCTCCCTTCCATGCAGTAGACAAGATTTTTCACCACTAAAATATCCAAAACAAACAAGTTCAATTAAAACAAAAAAAGTATGAAGAAAATTATTTTGATGTTTGCTTTTGCAGCAATACTGATTGCGGTCAATGCACAGGAAAAACCCACGACAGGGGATTATTTTAACGGGCTGACACGTCCGCTGACTTTCGACCGGATGATCCCGCCATATGCGCTGGAAATAACTTTTAACAAAACGGTACATATTATTTTCCCGTCGGCCATCCGTTATGTGGACTTAGGCTCGTCCGATCTGCTGGCTGCCAAAGCCGACGGCGCAGAGAATGTACTGAGGGTGAAAGCTGCTGTCCGTGACTTTTCAAGAGAAAGCAACCTTGCCGTGATTACCGAAGACGGGGCGTATTACACCTTTAATGTAAAATATTCGGATGAGCCGGTCAAGCTGTCCGTGGAAATGGTTGATTTTATCCATAACGGGGAAACAGGGAACCGGTCAAATTCATTGGATGTTCACCTGGAAGAACTGGGAGAGGAATCTCCACTCTTGGTAAAACTGATTATGAAATCCATTTACAAAAACAATAAGCAGGAGATAAAGCATATCGGTTCCAAACGTTTCGGGATAGAATATTCGCTCAAAGGATTATATGTACACAATCGGCTGCTGTACTTCCATACCCAACTGAAGAATACTTCGACCGTGCCTTTTTCGATGAATTACATCACTTTTAAAATCGTGGATAAAAAGATAGCCAAACGCACTGCTATTCAGGAGCAGGTGATACGCCCGCTCCGTGAGTACAACAATGTTCAGGAAATCGGGGGTAAGACTACCGAACGTACTGTTTTTACACTGTCTCTGTTTACTATCCCTGATGGCAAACGCCTGCTGGTAGAATTGCATGAAAAACAGGGCGGTCGCCACCAGTCCTTTTTTGTGAAAAATGCCGACTTGGTTCGCGCCAAAGTGATTAATGAATTAAAGGTGAAGGAATGAAAGAGAACGATGAATGGTACACACCGGCAGAGATTATCCGCTCGCTGGGTGAATTTGATTTGGACCCGGCTACCTCTTTGGAGGCCTACCGGTTAAATCAATCGGCAAAGCATTTTTATACTTTAGAAGAAGACGGGCTGAAACACCCCTGGAATGGCAGGGTGTGGCTGAACCCTCCTTACTCCAATCCACTGGCAAAAAGGTTCCTTGAAAAGATGGCAGAACATAATAACGGCATTGCCCTGGTCTTTTCCAAAATTGAGGCTAAATGGTTTCATGATGTGGTGCTTGTCCATGCAACGGCTGTAAAATTCCTTTATGAAAGAACCCGTTTTTTCAGGCCTGACGGGACAAAGGGAATGCAGCCCAGGAACGGGTCGATGCTTGTGGCCTATGGCATTGAGAATGCTGTGATACTAATGAGCAATACGCTGAAAGGCAAATTTGTATTCCTTTAAAAAAGGAAATGAAAAAAATCAGAAAAGCGTTCATTAACCGGACGCTTTTCTGTAATCATAAAGTAAATAAAAACGAATTGCGTTATCTTTATATCGCAAACACATTCAAATGTTCTAAATATGAGTTACCTGGAATCTACTATACAACCGGGGGAGAAAATGGTATATAAAGCAAATTTACATTTCTTCCTTTTTGCACAACCCGTAATATTATTATTGTTAGGCTGGTGGTTTTGGGGCTCCGCTAATGATGTGCCGCATTTTCTGGGGGGCGTATTGTTATTGTTGGGTGCGGTGTCTTTCACACAGCGGCTATTGGTAAAAACAGGTTCTGTATATGCAGTCACCGATAAAAGGGTTATCCTTAAAACGGGGATTATCAGCCGTAAAGCCCTTGATTTGGTATTGACAAAATGCGAAGGGTTGCAGATAAAACAAAGTGTTTGGGGCAGGATATTCGGATTTGGAACAATCAGCGTTACCACCGGAGGTGCTACAAACAGCTATCCTTTTGTTGCCGATCCCATCCGTTTTAAAAGGGAAATCAATACTCAAATAGGTTAAATTCATGTCATAAACCTAACCTTGTTGAGGGATTGTTTTTATCCTGTCCTTCTTTCAATGCCCTTTTTTTTGCCTTTTCTTTTTTCTTCTTTTCCTTACGGGCTTTGTCATCTGCCATGATTTCTTTCAGGGAACGGACGGTAACGGGTCCTTCCCGCTTAAAGCGTTTGAAGTATATTTCTT
>JBKDZK010000281.1:0-3660 GCA_047971205.1 Draconibacterium sp. | reverse complement strand
CAGGGAGAAAGCCGGCTCCTGAACAATCCGGATAACCACAAAAAAACAGAAAGGAGGTACTCCGCAAAAATATAATCTTTCGCGAATTCAAGTGACCGCAAAAACCGTGGAATGTAATAGCTATGCCCTTTTGCAAAAATCATCAAAACTCAAATCCTAAAATTTGTTCTCACCGAATTACTGGGAAGAATGAATCCATGGTATTTTTATAAAAGCACAAGCGGTAAGGTAAAACAGGTATCAATCTTCCCTATCATGCCCTCAGTCAGTTACAAATATTCATTTTAAAAAACGCTCATCATGAAATAGTTCGCAATGTTCCTTCTTTTAACCATCTTCTCTCTTTTTTCTGTAGCCCCAAAAAGGTTTGATGTGTCAGCCACCGGAAAGCTTGGCTACTACTTTCCCGGAACTGAAAACACCCCATACTTTTCTCCGGACAATACATTTTCGCCCGGATTGGGTGTTTCTTTCAATTACCATGTGTTTAAACGTACAACACTATCGCTCGGGCTCGAAGGAGTTTATCTTAGACCCGCCATGATTGATCACTACCGTGAGCCGGTTGATGTTACTTGCCAGAAAAATAACAGGATACCGCAGCGGACAGAAAATACCGGAATACAACTGGCAAACAGGAATAGGATGGATGTTTGAGAAATTCGCCTTCTCTCTACATTACGAGAGTGGTTTTAGCAAAACCGAGAAAAAGATACCACTTGGCCCCAACGAGTGGGCAACAACCGACATTAAACACCGCGAAGTTTACCTGAAAATCAGCTATCCTTTATCCAACCTCCGTTCCATTGCCAAAAAGAAATAAAAAAAGTGAATACCGAAATGTTTTCTGCTGACTTAGCAATCAAACAATCGATTCACCTACTTTCGGTTTGGTCGTCATCCACTATCAGCTTATGCTGTAGTAAGGTGATGACTTTTCTCAATAAGTCCTATTATTCCACAAAAACAACTGCCCTTATTTAGAATGACTTTAAAATCCCCCCCCCGAAAATTTTAACATATTATTGGCCGAAAGCGGTTGTTTTTCTTTTACATTTGTTCACTGATAGATCCCGTTTCATCGGCGCACCAATCAAAAAAAAAGGAAAGAAATTACAGAGGAAGGGCGAAAGCGCAATTTAGCGTTTTGTCGGCGAAAGTATATTTTACATACGGTTGCTTTAGCAATTAATAATTACTGATCAGCCATATAACATTACATAAAACCAGGGTAAAAAAAGTAACCCTGCCCTTTACGAGCCGGGTTACAACAGATGTTTTTTTAACAGGAACGGGGAGCAGCAACTTCCCATTCCATAAAACTTTCTAAGATTATGAAAAATTACTATTGTTTGCTATGGTAGTAACAGCTTTAGGCATTTTTAATGCCTGTGAGAAAAGTGATGGTCTGATCGATGAAAGTATCGATGCTCAATCGCAAGAAGCGATTAAACCAGATGTATATTCTGAAAATGGATATCTGGTCGTAAAAAATTATGAAGCCGCTGATAGTTTAAGAATGATGCTGCAAAACCAATCACTTGAAGAACAATCCAATTGGGACAATAAAATGGGATTAAAATCAGCAAAAATATTTCGTGCTAAAGCGTCAGATAAGCTGGCTGGGTATGAGGATTATGACAAGGCTAAAAAATATGCTGAGGAATTGGTCGAAGAAGGTTATTTCAATATGGCTGATTCTTCTTTATGTTATCCTTTCAATAATTATACTTGGGATTGTATATTGAATAAAGATGGGATTATAAAGATTGGCGATGTTTTATACTGCTTTCAAAGAGATGCCCAGATTACAATAATTGATGGTAAACTGAAAACACTAAGCCAATTTTTGAATAATCCCGGAAGTTGTGATTCTGCTCTTGTTAAGATATATCCTTACCAAACATTAAAATCAACAATACCGACTAAATATGGGACTGTGAAAAGTGAAACAAAAAAGTCTGCAAAGAAAGGAGTTCGATGGACATTAAGCCTCTGTTATGGCAAGGAAACAATGGAAATACCGCTACCTGTAGGGAATGTCACTCACCAAAATGGTGTTAAATATTATTTGTATTTTCATAAACAGAAAAAAGCAACATTTGGCTGGCGCGATTCCAAAGGCATTTTTCTACATCAACGCGTAAGTTATGATCTAGGTGGAAATAGTAATTCTTTAGTCCCAGGCGGTTATTGGGAGCATCGTGTAAACATGACTCCTGAAACAGGTTATACCCCACTAAATACGTCTGAACTTTCAAGTGTTTATTTGGATTTGCCACCATGGATTTTTAATTGGCCCTTACCTATGGACTCTCGTTTTCATGAAGGGAATGCCCCAGTGATAAAGAATTTTTCCTGTAACGGAGAACTCGATGTTCACAACTTGATTATAAATTTAACCATCAATTAATAACTTCAAAGGAAGCTCAATGTGGTATTGAGCTTCCTTTTTAAACAGAAAACATGAAAAAATTATCAATTATCATCATTCTGCTAAGTTGTATTTCAACGCTTGGCTTTTCGCAAGAAAAAACAGAATTCGGAATAACAACCGAAGGATCATGGTTTATGCCACATAAAGAACCGGAATTACTAGGGAGGGCAACCAAAAACGGGTTTGGGACCGGCATAGGGGCCTACGCCTCGCGCAATCTTTTTTGGAGGTTCTCTGCTGATATTGGCCTGGCTTACCGCTACAAACAAATGCAACAACAATACGAAATAAATAGTGAAACAGATAGCGACGGATTTGGCATGCCAAACTGGCAATGGGACAAGCTTCCTATGCACTATGTAGTTGTCCCCGTTAATTTAAAGCTATTATTAAGTAAAAACTTTTTTGTAAAAGGAGGCATAGAATCTACCTGGCTATTGAATTACGAAGTGGTAAACGAAAAACCTGAGTTTAACTGGACAGTTGGTTTCGGTAGCCAGAAACACAAACTCAAATGGTCGCTTAATTACATAAAAGGGTTTAAAGAACAAGGGTTTGGGGACAAAACACTGAAACCTGACGGACACTACAAAGTTTCTATAAACAGGAACAACATGCTTCAACTCCAGCTTTCGTATCCGATCGGCCAATTAAAGTTTTGATTCAGGGGCTTTTAACATTAGAAGTACCTTGTAGCCTGAGCAAAGATTTCCGGTTCCACACACCATCTTAAACATAAATTTGTGGCTATTAACAAACGTTGCATTGCGAGATATATTTAGTTCTACTTTAACAGAATAAATTTGGAATACGATTTTTCTGTTTGTTTACCCCTCCCTAAAGGGTGCAAGTAGAAAAATCGACCTGTTCCCTTTAGGGATATAAGGGTAAAAACAGGTGGATTTTTCAAATGTGTTAAAGTAGAATTAGGTTTTATTTCTTGCATGTGGTCAATGCAGTAACCCTATCAAAAAAGCGAATAAAGTGCCATTCTTGTCTATATTTTAATTGAATACACGCCGAAGTTGTCATAAGTTAAATAAATTCGCCTTCAACCTCAAAAAAAAAATGACGAAAAAAAAATTAACCTTTTTACTATTATTCATAAGCATCGTTGTTCAGGCTTTAGCGCAAAACAATATAACTATTTCTGGTTTTATCCGCGATTCGGTTTCTACTGAAAACCTGTACCACGCTACTATTTACGAAAGCAATAATAAACG
>JBKDZK010000280.1:0-1541 GCA_047971205.1 Draconibacterium sp. | reverse complement strand
AACGTAACCGGTTTTCCTCCCGTAGGCAAGAGCAACTCCAAATAAACCTCCGATATAATCATTGTTATGATCATGACCGACAAAAACTCCTTTTACATCGTTCATTTCCACAAAAGCAGATAACAAACCTGTATTTATGCTGGCAGCATGAACTTTTTCAGTATTGTTTCCCAAAGTACCTTCCTGCTCGCGTACCACCGCATATTCGGGTAGCGGAATATGAAAAAACGCCAACGCCGGAATTACGCGCTTGTTTCTTTCCGTAAACTCCCGACTTGTTTTGCGGTACCAGTCAATCTGGTCGTGTTTCACCCATCCGTAGCCACTTACTTTTCCGTGATCAGAATAAGCCTTTGAGTCAAACAGATAAACCACCATTTCATCCTGGTCTCCGTTGGACGAAAGAATGGGCAAAGAACAATTTCCCTGTCCTGAAACTTCCTTGATCTGGTTGCTTGTTACACTCATCGGATTTTTGCTCAAATGCTCCAGAATCGCACTGGTTTTCATATCCGTTTCGGCATCATGGTTTCCAAAATTAACCGCAAACGGCACCTGTAATTCGGTCATTGGTTGGGTTACGCGGTCCCAGCCGGCTACCGCAGGTGAAGATACCACCACATCGCCGGTAAAAACGACCAGATCAGGTTTTTCTTCTTCAATCAAAAGCCGCATCAATTCGATGGTACTATCGTTCTGTGCTTTGTGTTTATCTGAATGCACATAATGCAGGTCGGTAAACTGAATGATCTTGAATTTTTTATCCTTAAACTTCAGGCCTGGTCCGGCCGCTGCGCTTACACCAATGCATGTAAAAAGAACAACAGCAGTTAATAATTTTCCTTTTCCAACGAACTTGTTTAACATTCTCATAGTTGTTTTTCAAAATTTCAAGGAGTGAAACACTTTACCGCAGGTCTGCCATAAACTGCATTTGTGTGGTAAAGCCTTTCACTCCAAAAGTTTATATTCAATCGCTTTTAATTTCTATTCCTTCAGTGTAACCCTGAAATTGTCCCATCCCATCTTCAACGGTTCACCCGCAGGCGATTCAATCCGGATATTAAAGGAGCCAATGTAGTCCTTGTTCCCGGCAAAATCAACCGGAACTACCCTTTCCAGCGGGAAACGAACGGTTTGCCACACACCTAAGCTTTGCACCACCAGGTCGGCAGGTGTTATCTTAGCCGGAGCATGATTCCAGTAATTATAAAGATAAAAGTGAGTATTCATAATCGGCAGGATCATATTCAACTCAAATTTTACTTCATACTTATCCGGATTGTCTTTCATATCAGAGGTGTACGGAAACGCAGCGCCTATCAGGTACGACCAGCCGCTGCCTTCGCTTCCAACCGTAAGCAGAGAATAATTACCATCTACCGGTTCCGGATCCTCCCAGCCCCCAACGTAAGCGATGCCACTTGTTCTCTTGTAGGGCACATCATCAAAATTGGTTACCAAATTCTGACGGTCGCGGTAATACCCCGGACAAACAGCCCTGGCATTGTACTTTTTATTGACCAGTTCAATTTTGATAT
>JBKDZK010000279.1:0-6494 GCA_047971205.1 Draconibacterium sp. | reverse complement strand
ATCTGCCGGACAACAAACACATTATTGTTGACTCGAAAGTTTCGCTTATTGCCTACGAACGGGCGGTAAATACCGAAACCGACGAGCAGCGCCAGAAGTTTGTAAAAGAACACCTGCTGAGTTTGAGAACCCACATTAAAGGATTGAGTGAAAGGCATTATCAAACCGCCAGCAAGTTGAATTCGCCCGATTTTGTGCTGTTGTTTATTCCCATTGAAGCATCATTTAGTGTAGCTGTTCAGGAAGACCAGGAATTGTTTTCGTATGCTTGGGACCAAAAAGTGGTGATGGTGAGTCCGTCTACCTTGCTGGCAACTTTGCGTACTATTTCCTCCATCTGGCAGCAGGAAAACCAAACCCGGAATGCCATAGAAATAGCCCGGCAAAGTGGCGCGTTGTATGATAAGTTTGTCGGATTTGTATCTGATTTGGATAAATTGGGCAACAACCTGAATACCACCCGGAAAACCTATGACGACGCGATGAACAAGCTAAAAGATGGCCGTGGCAACCTGATTCGCTCGGTTGAAAACATTAGAAAGCTGGGGGCCAAAGCCACCAAAGAATTACCCCGTACTATGCTCGACGAGTAAAAGAGATACTGTCTTTTTTTTGATTCGGACGGGTTTTAAATCCCGTCCGGAGAATTTGTAATCTGGCTGGCTAAACGTTGAATCCGACTCGTTTTCCGCGAACTGATTCAATAATGTTTTCCTGATCGTACACTTTTTGTCCGTTTACAAAGGTGGTAACTACCTTGTTCGAAAACTTGGTGCCATCAAAAGGCGACCAGCCGCATTTGTACAATACATTCTCCGGGCCAACGATCCAGCTTTCCTTGGGATCAATCAGTACCAGGTCGGCAAAATACCCTTCGCGAATGTAGCCCCGTTTGTCGATCCTGAATAAATCGGCCGGAGCATGGCACATTTTTTCAATCACCTTTTCAACCGAAATAAAGCCTTTTTTGCTCATTTCGAGCATCGCCACCAGCGAGTGTTGTACCAGTGGTCCGCCCGATGGAGCTTTAAAATAGGTGTTTGATTTCTCTTTCAGCGTATGTGGTGCGTGGTCGGTGGCAATCACATCTATTTTATCGTTGAGCAAAGCTTCCCACAAAGCTTCCTTGTCTTTTACACATTTGATCGACGGATTCCATTTGATGCGGGTTCCGTGATCGATGTAATCGCGTTCGTCGAACCAGAGGTGATGAACACAAACTTCGGCAGTAATGTTTTTGTTGCTTACTTTTCCGCGGTGGAACAAACTCATTTCTTTTGCCGACGACAAGTGTAACACATGAAGCCGGGTATCAAACCTAGAAGCCAGTTCAACCGCTTTTGATGAAGAAATATAGCAAGCTTCGTCGCTTCGGATGTGACAGTGGCGCGAGATCGGAACATTTTCGCCATAACGGTGGCGAGCCGTTTCAATGTTTCGCTGAATGGTGGCCTCGTCTTCGCAATGAGTGGCAACCAAAGTGGGTGCGTGCCTGAAAATCTCCGACAATGTTTTTTCATCGTCTACCAGCATATTTCCGGTGGATGAACCCATAAAAACCTTGATTCCGCAAACTTTTGTCGGATCGGTTTTCAATACTTCGTCGAGGTTGCTGTTGGTAGCCCCCATGTAAAACGAATAGTTGGCTGCCGATACCTGTGCGGCACGGTCGTATTTTTTTTGCAGTTCTTCCTGGGTAACGGTTTGCGGATTGGTATTGGGCATTTCCATGTAGGTGGTTACACCGCCGGCAACGGCTGCGCGGCTTTCGGTAGCAATTTCTCCTTTGTGGGTGAGCCCGGGTTCCCGGAAATGTACCTGGTCGTCGATAACTCCGGGGATGAGCAGCAAGCCTTCTGCGTCAATTACCTCCAGTTGAGTGGTGTCCAAATCCCCCGGAAGGGTATGCGGAAAAACCTTCTCAATCGTTTCACCACTGATAAGTACACTTCCTTTGAATTTTAACCCTTCGTTTACTATGCTTGCATTCTTGATTAAAGTCTTCATGTTGCCGGCTTTTTTTGAATACAACAAAGTTAGTGATTTGATTTTTGCTTTTTTAGAATTTTCTTATCGAACAGGGGATAGCAGGTAAGTTGAAGGTAGCGAATAACGGCTCGTTATATTGGTTTGTGCTTTTGCCTGCGTGGACTAATCTTCACGGTTCCTTTTGTAGCCGATTGATCTTCTTGGTTGCGGGTTGTCGTGTTTTTCAATTAGCTCATCTAAATAGTTAAAAACGAGTTCGATGTTTTTATCTTGATTGGCCAGTTTCTTTTTGATTTCCTCTATTTCGAGCTTTATACTTAAATTGTTGGTCAGCATTTCACGAATCCGTGTAAATATCCGCATAATCTGGATATTTACTTTGATGGCCTGCTCGCTCCTCAATACACTCGAAAGCATTGCTACACCCTGTTCCGTGAAAACCATTGGCGGGTATCTGGTTCCACCCCAACTTGAGGACACAATTTGTGACCTCAAGTTGGCAAACTCCTCTTGTGAGAGTTCAAACATGAAATCTACAGGAAACCTTTCAATGTTCCTTTTTACCTGTTGTTTCAAAGCTTTTGTTTCAACCCCGTAAAGTTCTGCCAAATCTTTATCGAGCATTACTTTTTGTTCCCTGATCAAATATATTTTAGTCATAATAATTTCATCAGGGAGCATCAAGTCGTTTTTTTGTTGTTCAGGCATTCGTTTTTATTTCGGTGCTTATTCTTTTCTTTCGTATTTGCGGATCCAGCTCCTCATTTTCATTTTAAGAACTCCCCAGAGTGCTTCGTTGAAAATCCCTCCGCTCATTTTGGAGGTTCCTTCTTTCCGGTCGGTGAAAACGATGGAAACTTCCTTGATAACAAAGCCAAATTTCCAGGCGGTGAATTTCATTTCAATCTGGAAACCGTAGCCGATAAGTTTGATGGCATCAAGATCGATGGTTTCGAGTACTTTTCTGCGGTAGCAAACAAAACCGGCGGTAGTATCGCGAACTTCCATTCCGGTAGCTATGCGCACATACATCGATGCAAAATACGACATAAGTACCCTGCCCAATGGCCAGTTTACTACGTTGATTCCGGTAATATACCGCGAACCAACAGCCACATCGGCACCTTCTTCAATGGCCGCAAAAAGGCGAAGCAGGTCGTCCGGATTGTGCGAGAAATCGCAATCCATTTCGCAAATTGCTTCATAATCGCGTTCAAGTGCCCATTTAAAACCCGCAATGTAAGCCGTGCCAAGTCCGAGCTTTCCCTTTCTTTCCAGGATATGAAGTTGTCCGTCAAACTCCTTCATCAGGCGCTTTACGATATCGGCAGTTCCGTCGGGCGAATTGTCTTCGACTATTAACAAATGAAAAGGCTTTTCCAGCGAGAAAACTTTGCGGATCATCTTTTCCACATTCTCTTTCTCGTTATAGGTAGGGATGATAACCAGATTTTTCGACACAGCTTAAATGTTTGAATTAGACAAGCGAATTTACAATAATTTATGGTTTTACCAGCAGTCGGGCTTTTTAGCCTTCTTAAACATAATTATTCATGAAAAAGAAGAAGCGAACAGAAAAAAGACCCCAAAAAAGTAGGGTTCTTTTGACGGAAGTTGTATATGCTTTTGTGTTGCACGAAATGTGGCAACCGGGAAAAGGGATAATTGTAAGGTGAACAAAGCTTCGTAAAAGCCGGATTCACTTTGCTTTGGAGAAATACACAAAAACAGAGATGGAATAAAATGAAACAATTACCATCAACGGGGGTGATTTCGAAATCTCGTCGGGCGACGATGGAATTCATGCCGATTATGACCTGGAGATTAACGATGGAAATATAAACATTGCAAAAACTATCAATCGGTGGCATTTTCTTCGCCTGATCTCAAAAAAGGTTCGAGTTATGAAATTTATACCGGGGAAAATTACGTAAACGGGAGTACTCCGGATCGGGAATCGTTTTCCTGGAGATCAAGCATAAAAACAATAAAGGGAAGACACACAAAACCCAGATGCAGCTGAGTGAATTTAGTGAAGAATTAAGCCGTGTTGAGAATAAATTTGTAAAAGAAAATATCGCGGCTGATTTAAACGGGTTAAAAGCAAAATACAGCACTTCATTCAGCAGATTTTGCCATAAGCACCGCCATTTTTGCATTGTGTTTCTTGCTCGAAAGTGTAAAACTAGAACTGGGTTTCGCGCTTGGCTTGTTTGCCATCTTTGGGATCATTCGTTACCGTACCGATACCATTCCGATAAAGGAAATGACCTATCTTTTTGTGATCATCGGTTTGGCTGTAATCAATGCACTGTCGAGTAAAAACGTAAGTTTTCCGGAACTGCTTTTAAATTGAAGAGATCAATTTTATGCGTGATATCGCCCGTATTCGCATTTTTCACGACATTAGCGAATTAAATGGAAAAAACAACGCAAAAAAGTAAACATGAAATGAGGAAGCTGGTTTTTACAGCCGTTTGGATGGCAATAACTTCGGTGGCAGCAGTGGCGCAACAAACCTGGTTCGAATTCGATGCAAGCAGGAAGCTCGGTGAAAGATGGGAGATTTCGCTGGCGCCGGAACTTCGGTTCGACGAAGATTTTAAGCTGGATGAATATTTTATTGAACCCGGCGCCGAATACAAATTCCGCGACTACTTTGCCCTGGGAGCCAGTTACCGGCTTGGCAGCGACCGGAACAAAAAAGGAGAAGACCGCTGGTTCGGACGTTTTGCCTTTGATGCCAAAACCGGTTACAAGTGGAACAATCTGCAGGCAAAACTGCGTTTTAGACATACCAATTCCGATGATTTTACCGAGGATGAAAGAACAAGTTACTTCCGGGTAAAATTCGACCTTGAATATGCCATTCAGAAACTGAACCTGGAACCTTATGCGGCTTACGAAATCTACCACGACCTGGATGCCGGGGAGCTTAACAAAGCCAGATGGGAGTCAGGACTTCAGTATAAAATAAACAAGCAACACCGTGTTGGTGCATATTTTCGCCTGAACGATTATCTGCATTCCGATAAAGAGTCGATCCGGATTATCGGCCTTAGCTACAAGTTCAAATGGTAACTTAGTATGTTTAATCCAAAAAAAGAACATTATTTTAGGGTATTATTTCGTTGATCTGTATTACTATCAGAGAAGAGAAATTGTAAGTAATTTTCTGAAAATTAATTCAATGGCGGGGATCGAAAGAGCCAGGTTCGTAGAATTGTTTCATAGCATGTATTCACCCATAAGAAATTACATTTATTTCAAAACAGGTGATGCAGCGGTAGCGGAAGACATTGCGCAAGACACTTTCCTGAAACTTTGGGAGAAAAAGAAGGACATCAGGGAAGAAACCGTAAAGCCATTGTTGTACACTATTGCGGGCAATTTGTGCAAAAACCGGTATGAACATCAGCAGGTTGTTTTCGACTTTGTCCGAAAATATCAACCCGGAGAGCATTCGGCAACGCCCGAGTTCGAACTCGAGTTAAAAGAGTTCATTTTACAGATAATTACCTGGATGTTTATACCCGGGTTTTCAATTTGGGCGAGGATTCTCCCTTTAATGAAACCACGTTGGTAAAGGCACAATCGCTTACGTTTAACTTCTTCGTTAATTTCCGGTTTTGAGTACTTCCCGGAGTAAAGGAATATTCGGTGCAATCATGGGAAAAGAAGGGCTGGCAGTTTTCAGGAGAGTAGTCCCAATAAATCCTGAAACGTAAAAATGGCGGAAAGAAAGTTGGGAACCCCACCGAAAAAGTATAATATTGGAGTTTGCGATTTTGAGTTACCGGTAAACTAATACTAAACTAAATGAAATTTGTTCAGATAGATTTGTGCAATAAAGTACACAGCAATGCTGTAATTAAGCTGATTAATGATTACATGCTGGATGAAATGGGGATTGGCGAAATGATGCCGGAAACCCTGGGACCAAAGATCATTGAAGGGTTGAAGAAACATGTGGCATATGTTGGTTTTTTTGTGGAGGTTGAAGGAGAATATGCAGCGCTGGCCAACTGTAACCTGAATTTTTCTACCTGGAATGCCGAGCCACTTATCAATATTCATGATTTTATTGTATCGCCGGATTTCCGGAAAAAAGGAGTCGGACTTTTCTTGTTAAAATCAATCGAGAATTATGCGCTTGAAAACGGGTATTGCCGCATTAACCTGGAAGTTCGCCACGATAACCTCAAAGCACAGAATCTCTATAAAAAAGCCGGATTTAAGGAATGTGATCCTCCTAATTATTTTTGGGAGAGAAGAATATAGCATCAATAGTTTTGATGAGTATAACCCTGGAAAGGTATTTAACGTAACATGCCTGAACTAAATCTACTATTTGGGACGAATAAAAACAGTTTTAAGAAACTTTTTAATAGCTACTATCAACCACTTTGTCATCTGGGACGCCATTACCTGGGCGATGAAGACGAGGCAAAAACGGTTGTTCAGGAGGCCTTTGTTAAATTGTGGGAAGTAAGGCATGAGTTAGA
>JBKDZK010000278.1:0-2842 GCA_047971205.1 Draconibacterium sp. | reverse complement strand
TTATTAGATTCAATAAAGAAGTTGAATTTATTATCCGGTATGTCAAGTACTATTCTTTGCATAATTTAATTCCTGAAACAAAGTAGCTTAAATTGGGGTTAAACTCAACCTATTAAATCTGTTTTTACAAAAAAGCAGAAAAAATTTCCTGGATTATTTTTTCTTCTTTTTCCCAAATAAGATCAGCTGCAGCTTCTGACAGGTAAGCCTTCCATTCTTTTCTTTTTGCCTGGTCGTTCAAGGCATTCTGAATGTTTTGTGCCAACACCTCCGGCTCCAGCGAATGGGTCATGGCTCCCACCTTGTATTGGTTAACAATGGCGGCCATCTCTGGCAAATCGGTTACTAAAACCGGTACCCGGGCCTGGATGTAATCAAAAAGTTTATTGGGAAGTGCATAGCGGTAATTCAGACCAAGATCTTCTTCAATCGAAAGTCCCAAATCAGCCTGGGCGGTAAGTTTTGCTAATTCTTCCAGCGGTAGTCGTCCTTTGAATTTCACTTTATCTTCAAGCTTTTCACTAACAACCAGCTCCTGTAGTTGTATCCGGATGTCGCCATCTCCGGCAATTACCAGCTTTGCATCATCAATGTGGTGCATAGCACGGATCGCCTGTTCAAGGCCACGACCCATATTGACAGCGCCCTGGTACAAAATCATTTTCGAACCGGAGAAGGGAGTCGACTCGATAGTTTTTTGGGAAAGAGGAAGGTTTCTAACCACTTTAAAATCGACGCCGTATTTTTCGCGGTAGACATTTGCAATTGAATCGCAAACGGTGTAGGCATGCTTTACTTTCGGGAGAATCATCCGTTCAATGCGCTCCCATATTTTCTGCACCCGCGGGCGGTTGATCAACTCCGGAACCTGTGTGAAATATTCGTGACTGTCGTACACCAGGGTTTTGCTTTTGCAGCGTGAAGCAAGGTAGTTGGCAGGCAGCGAATCCAGGTCGTTGGCAAGTAATATGTCGCACTTCGCAAAGAGTAGTAGCACAAAAAGCCGGAAGTTGTATTCGGTGTAAAAACAGGGGCCTTTCTTAAAAAAGAGTTTCATTCTTTTGGTTGAATAATATCTTTTTACGTCGAGGCTGTGAGGCAATTTACGTCCAACCAGCAACACATCGAAGCCCGTTTTTTTCAGGCTGGAGCAAACCTTGTGTACCCGGTTGTCTGAAACCAGGTCGTTGGTTACCGATACAATGATTCGTTTTTTTGCTGTTTTCAATTAGCGGACGGATTTGGAACTGTAAATATAGAACTTTTGCATCGTCAGAATATTTTTCGGCGTGGCATTTTAGAGACTGCTTTTGCACAATTCCTAATAAGGAACCTGCTTTGGGCAGGCATGTTTTGTGAATTCATCTATCTTTGCGCAAAAATTTTGAAATGATCCGCTTTTTTGAAAACTATTCACTGAAAGACCACAATACATTTGGAATTGACGCCAAAGCCAAATACTTTTTTGAATTTACCGAGGTAGAAGACCTGGCCGTTTTTTTTCGCAGCAATGAAAGCTGGCGCGAAGAAAAACTGATTGTGCTGGGGGAGGGCAGCAACATTCTTTTTATGAATGATTTTGACGGTTTGGTGATCCATCCCAAAGTGCCCGGTATTTTTCCGGTACACGAAGACCGTCAGAATGTGTGGATTGAGGCCGGAGCCGGAGAAAGCTGGGACGATTTGGTTGAATATTGTGTGACTTACGGACTGGGAGGCGTTGAAAATCTTTCGTTGATTCCCGGAAAAGTGGGGGCCGCGCCGGTTCAAAACATTGGCGCCTACGGACAGGAAGTTTGTGCAGTTGTGGAGAAAGTAAAAGGTTTTGACCTCGGGAAAGAGGAAATTGCGGAGTTTTCGGCCAGTGAATGTCGCTTTGCTTACCGCGACAGTATTTTCAAAAGCTACCTGAAAAACAGGTTTATCATCACTTCGGTGATTTTCCGCTTGGAAAAATTTCCGGAGTTTAAGCTGGGATACGGCGATCTGGAAGCAAAAGTGAAGGGAAAAGGCGATGTTAATTTGCATACCATTCGCGAGGCGGTGATTGAAATTCGTTCATCGAAATTACCCGATGTAAAAGAGTTGGGAAATGCCGGTAGTTTCTTTAAAAATCCGGTGGTGGAGGCTTCGCTGGCAGAACGCCTGAAAGCTGAATTTGAAACGCTTCCGGTGTATCCGGCAGGAGAGGGGAAAGCGAAACTGGCGGCAGGCTGGCTGATTGAACAGACCGGCTGGAAAGGCGTGCGCGAAGGCAATGTGGGCGTTCATGAAAAACAGGCGCTCGTGCTGGTAAATCATGGCAATGCCACCGGAAAAGAAGTCTGGGACTTTTCAGAAAAAATAAAACGTTCGGTGCTTGAAAAATTTGGCGTTGAACTGGAACGGGAAGTAAACTGTGTCTAAAATGAGTTTGTTTTAAAATATTTTAAAGTGCCGCTTTTTATCACCATGCTAAGGGGAGGGCGATATGAATTGCGGATTCTGAGCTACAATCTTGTCAAATTGCACAGTGTTGATTAAAGCTTGTGAAATTTCTATGGTAATTATTTGATAGTGTACAGACATACTTAAAAATTCAATACCAACTTATAGTTTTTTCATTGTCACCAAGGACAAAAACTCGTCCATTGGAACCTAGCGAATCTGACAGAAAATAAAACTGGTTGGTTTCCAAACTGTCTGATAAAACTAACCACTTATTCTTTTTTATATCTTCATGCATAGTGTTAATACAAATCTTTTTGTAATTCTTGTTCTTTTTAAATTCAAAAATTATGGTATTATTCTCAGCATCATTTAATTTCTTATCCTTGTAATTATTTATGTTTGTTTTCTTATG
>JBKDZK010000277.1:0-6926 GCA_047971205.1 Draconibacterium sp. | reverse complement strand
AAGGAATCGATGAAGTGGTAGTAGTTGGATATGGCACCCAGAAACGCCAGTCGGTTACCGGTGCTGTAGCTCAGGTATCTGGTGAGGAGTTATTAAAAGCACCTGTAGGAAACATAACTAGTAAACTTGGAGGGCTCGTTTCCGGAGTTGTAGCTCTTCAACAATCGGGACAACCAGGGGCCGACGGTGCCAGTATTTTAGTTCGTGGGTCAGAAGCAAAATACATTGTTGACGGTATCGAGCGAAGTTTCTCAGAAATTGACCCAAACGAAATTGCAACAGTTTCGGTGTTAAAGGATGCTTCGTCTGCTTCGGTTTATGGACTGGATGCCAACTCTGTAGTAATCGTAACTACCAAACGGGGTCGCGTAGCCGACTCGAAAATGTCATTTACGGCCTCATACGGAATCAGCGACAATGCTGTTATGCTCGAAATGCTGGATGGGCCTGGTTACGCCTACTGGTACAACAAAGCCCGAGAAATGGATGGTGACGAACCTGTTTTTTCTTCAGAACATATTGAAAAGATGCTCAATAACGATCCGTCTGACGGCTGGGGAAACACAAACTGGTACGACGAAACATTCGGTATTGGAAACAATCTGAACTTAAACATGAATGCCACCGGAGGAACCGAAAAGATCAAGTACTTTGTATCCCTGGGAAATTACCAGCAAGAAGGTAACGTGGAAGGATTTAATTACGACCGTTTAAACCTTCGTTCAAATATTGACGCCTCAATTGCAAAAAATCTTACACTTACTTTCGACATTGCAGGTAGAATTGAAGATAGAAAACGTCCCGGATACTCTGCAAGTCCAGGCGACTGGAACAACATTCCGCAACAGGCCATGCGTGCGCACCCATATGTTCCGATGGAAATTGATGGTGTCCCGGTATCCACGAGAACATCCAGCTCTTACGTGAACCCGTTAGCGGCCTCTGCTCTAACCGGATACAGCAACGTTAAAACAAACATTCTTCAAACCAATCTGGCATTGAAATACAATGTCCCTCAGATAAAAGGCTTAAGCCTGAAGTTTATGAGTGCCTACGATGTCTCTTATCAAACATCTAAATCGTTCTCGACGCCTTACTTCACAAAAATTGCAACTCTGCCAACCTCTGCTACCAAGGACATCTCGTATGTATACACTCACGATGCACGAGGCCCAAACACCAGCCTGGTGGAAGGACTATCTCACTACTCTATTCTTACCACCAACACATCGGTTAACTACGATAATTCTTTTGGGGACCATAATATTTCCGCTTTAGGGCTCATTGAGACTTCTCAGCAAGACGGAAATAAATTTGGAGCCTATGGGTACGATTTTGACATTCTGGATTTGGATGAACTCGATTTTGCCACGTTGGACGAGAAAAACAATGTATCGGGTTCAAGCTATGTAAAAAGAAAAGCCGGATTTTTAGGTCGAATTAATTATGACTACAAACATAAATACCTCGCTGAAGCTTCTTTCCGTTACGATGGAAGTTATGTTTTTGGAGGTATGGTAAAAGGGAAAAGATGGAGTCCCTTCCCTGCAGGTTCACTGGGATGGAGAATCTCAGAAGAAGACTGGTTTAAAAACTCGATTAAAAATGTTGACAACCTGAAGCTAAGAGGAAGTGTCGGGTTAACCGGGAAAACCGATATTGACCCCTACTATTTCCTCAGTACTTTATCGTTCTTAGACGACCCTGCACTGGTTATCAATGGGACAGGACTAAGCGGACTCATGACTTCAAAGCCTGCCAATATTAACCTCACATGGGCAAAGGCACTCCAATACAACCTGGGGTTCGACCTTTCTATGTGGAATGGGCTGTTAGGAACTGAGTTTGATGTATTCTATAAATACGTTTACGACATGCTGGGTGCGGTATCGTCAACCTATCCCGACTCATACGGAGGTTATGTTTTTGGATATGCCAATGAGAACAAGCAAGACCATAAAGGCTTTGAGCTTGTCCTCACACATAGAAACAAAATAGGCGACTTTTCATACAGCATCGGGCTAAACGGAACATACACTAAAAGACGCTGGTTGAAATATGGCGACTCTCCAAATACCCCGGACTGGCTTAAGGTTACCGGAAAAGAAGTAGGTTCACAAATTGGATTTATTGCGCTGGGTCTGTTCCAATCCCAAGAGGAAATAGACAACTCTCCTCTAATTGTAGGAAAAGATGTTCGCGTGGGTGATATAAAATATTTGGATAGAAACGGTGACGGCGTGATCTCCTACGAGCAAGATCGCGGTTACACCGGAAAATCTTCTTATCCAAAATTTGTGGGAGGTATTACTTTTAATGCAGACTGGAAAGGCTTTGATCTTTCAATGTTATGGCAGTCGGGTCTGGGACGTGATGTTGCCCTTACAGGTGTATACAGTGGTGGAATTATGGACAACACTTCAATGACACGTCCGTTCTACCACGGAGGAAACTCACCTGTTTTCCTTCTTGAAAATTCATGGCGGGAAGATAATACCAACGGCGAATTCCCAAGACTAAGCCTGGTACCTGCCAGCTCTAACAATGCCTACTCCTCCACCTTCTGGTATAGGAGTGGCGACTATATCCGCCTTAAATCGCTACAATTAGGCTACACATTTCCGATGAAATGGATGAGAAGTTTTGGCGCCGATAACCTCAGGGTTTACGTTGAAGGCCAAAACCTATTAACATTTAGCGAATTGGAAAAATACAATATCGATCCTGAACAACCGGGTGTTTCCAACGGATACTATCCGCAACAACGGGTTATTTCAACAGGTATTAAATTGACATTTTAAACGGTAAATGAATCATGAAAAAGCATTTAATTAAAATAGTCTTCTTACTGGGAATTGTCAGTTTGGTAGGATGTGATGAATTTCTGGACACAACTCCTTCCGACCGGATCTCAGACAAGCTGGCTTGGGAGAGTGAAGCAAACGTACAACTGTACATCAACGGCTTTTATCCTTACATTGACAGATACGGTAGTTTTGGGAACTCCCAGTTTAAAGGCTCTTTAACCGAAGGATTAACAGAAACCCTAAAATACGGTTCTTATGTGCCGGGAGCAACTGCGGGTAATTCAAACCTGTACGTTTTTACACCAGAAACAATGTCGGCCACAGGAAACCTTCTGGGAACCTGGGGAGACACTTACGAAAGGATAAGAAGAATCAACGAATTCCTGGTTGGCTTAGAGCAATATTCTCAACTGGATGATGCTACCGAGCAATTATTCGAAGGCCAGGCTCGTTTTTTCAGAGCTTTCCTGTATTTCCAGTTAGCAAAGCGTCATGGCGGAGTAATCCTTTACACCGACATGAATTTGCAAAAGGATATCAATCGCTCGTCAGAGGAAGCAACCTGGGATTTGATTGAATCTGATCTGGACTTTGCCGCATCGGTATTGCCTGAACAGTGGGACAATGCCAACAAAGGAAGAATTACCAAAGGTGCTGCCTTTGCATTAAAAAGCAGGGCTATGCTTTATGCCGGCCGTTGGCAAGAAGTGATTGATGCTGCTGACTCAGTAATCAACCTTCAAATTTACAGCCTTACCGATAGCTACGAAGAAGCCTGGAAAGGTGGAAACTCGGAGTCCATACTCGAATATAATTACCTGGTTACCGGCCCCAACCATTCTTTCGACAGAACTTATGCTACTTTTGGAGAGAAAGAAAATGAAGGAGGCAATGCCGTACCAACCCAAGAGATGGTGGAAGCATACGAAACTGCTACAGGGCAAACGGTCGACTGGTCTCCATGGCATGCCGATGGAGGAACAACACAGCGTCCTCCGTACGAGCAACTGGAGCCTCGATTTAAAGCCTCTGTTATATACAACGGGACGACCTGGCAGGGCAAAACCATGGAAAATTCGGAAAACGGCACGAATGGCAGATACATGGGATACCGCGCCGATACTTACACAAAAGGAAGAACGGTTACGGGTTACTACCTGCGGAAACTAAGAGACGAAGCACACACCGATTTGGAAACCTTCAAGAGTGATCAAACCTGGGTTGAAATTCGCCTGGCAGAAGTATACTTAAACAGGGCAGAAGCGAACTACCGTCTTGGAAAAAGTGGGCCGGCTCTTAGCGACATCAATACAGTACGCACTCGTTCCGGAGTTGCATTACCGGCCAAATCAGGCATTACTGGCGACGACCTGTTTCATGCCATTCGTCACGAACGTAAAATTGAATTGGCCTACGAAGGACACCTTTACTGGGATATGCGTCGCTGGAAACTTGCACACGTTGAATACAACAATTACCGGGTTCATGGCATGAAAATCACCCAAAACGGTGCAGACTACCATTACGAACTGGTTGATTGCGACCTACAGGACCGTAAGTTCCTGCAGAAAACATACGTTTTCCCGGTTCCTTACAGTGAATTGGCCAATAACTCGGCCATCGAACAATATGACGAATGGAAATAATAAGACCGAAGATGATGAATAGAAATATAATTGCAATCATAATGGGCCTGCTTATTATATTAAGTGGTTGCCAGGAACCGGAAGATCTGATTCCTTCGGTTTCCAGAAACGGAATCAATAGTATAAAGGCAAAATTTGATGACGGAACAGGCGAATTTATCGGTTATATATCTGGTAATGACAGCTCAAGTATTGTCATCCCAATACCTTACTTTTTCCCGGAAAGCAGTGACAACCAGGTAACAGAAGCTCAACTGAAACACATGAGAGTATCTGCTAACCTGGACGACAACGTATTGGTTGAACCATCACTGCTGTACATGGACCTTACCCAGGAGAATACGATAACAGTCACAGACCAGTTAAAGCAGAGAAAGCAATATACAGTTACCGGGCAAATTGTAAAAAGCTCGGCTGCGTTTATTACCGACTTTAAGCTACCGTCACTCGGATTGGCAGGTGTGATCAACGAATCAGCTAAAACCATTTCGCTGGTGGCATTGGAAGAGCTGGAACCAGCCCTTGCTGAAGTAACCATCTCTTATCATGCAACGATTTCTCCTGACCCCAGAACTACGGCACTGAATTACAACCAGGACGTAGAACTTACGGTAACGGCACATGATGGAACAACCGAAAATGTTTACACGGTAAAAAAAGAAGTTCCGAACAAGCTGAATTATGGTATTCGCGCAGGAAGTGCCAAACTTCTTTTTGCGAAAAAACTTAAAGCTGATCTGGGTATTACTGTAGACAATCTTACGGGTGGTATTGCCGCAACCGGTGATTATGTGGTGATTAATACACGTAATGAAAACAGTATTTACATCGATCCAAAAACCGGAGAAAAAGTTGGCGAAATTGAATTGGGCGACATAAAAGGCTCACTTTCGAACTTCTACAACACAGCTGACGACGATGGTAATATCCTGATTTGCAACCTGGCTCCCAATGCCGGCTCGTTCAAAGTATGGAAAGTAACCTCGGTAACTTCTACTCCGGAACTCATGATCGAGTGGAATGGAGGAGTTGCTATCGGACGTAAACTGTCAGTGCAAGGTAGCATCGACAGCGATGCCATTATTACTGCTCCTATTCTGGCCGCAGGTCAGCAAATTGCACGCTGGACAGTTACCGGTGGAGTACTCATCTCGCAAACTCCGGAAATCGTTACCATGAGTGGCTTAGCCAAAGGCTGGACTACTAATGCCGATGTTGTTTACACATCAGGGAGTGATGTAAACAGTGATTTCTTTGTTGCTTCATACTCCGACAATACATTTGCCTGGGTGAACGGCAGCACCAATGCGGTAAGAAAGTCACTGGATGTAATCAGTACCAACTATATCCCGAATGCTGTTGACTATATTCAGTTTAACAATGCAGGCTATACAACGCTCAACTGGGTAAACAGCTTCTCTTGGGGAGCATCAGACGCCGTTTGGCTGTTGGATGTAACCTCCGATGCCAACTTCGCAGGAAATCTTGAGACCAAAACCTGCCCGGCTGTAATTTGGGAATGTGAAAGAAACGTTTACGGAGGCAAATCAGTTTCGCCAGCCGTTGTTAACGGAAACGGAACAGGCGATGTTGCCCTGACCGTCTCGGAAGATGGCTACTATTTGTATCTGTATTTCATGTTCACAAACGGATACGTTGTGGGATACCAGTTTGACTGTATCGATATTTAAAAACACTGTTTTCAACCAATTGGCAGCGCTATTTAAATAGCGTTGCCAATTCTTTCTGCAACTTTAAATGACTATGAAAAATAGCCGCCTAATCTTCTTGCTGTTTTTGGGTGCCATTTACATGGCAACACTAACATCCTGCGGAAGTGACCAAAAGAAAGATGACTGGGAATGGGAATGGGAAGATCCCGTCAAGAACGAAGGTACCGCAGATTCACTGATCACCGACAAAGGGTGGATTCTGCAAACAGGCTTTGGCGATTTACCCGAGTATATTCGAGTATATAAATCAGCCGGCGTTCTTCAGAATAAACAGGCTGTTGCCTACTTAGCTGTTGCCGACCTAAACAGTGCAACCTTTAAAGTTCTCGGAAACGCTTCCGGTTATCAAACTCCGGATGATTTTTATACCGCGGGGAAAGAAACCGTTATTCTGAACGGAGGTTATTTTTGGGCAGGAGCATCACTGAGCTTACTTTGTCGCAACGGAGAAACACTATGTGCCAATAACCCTTCTGTTTCTCGCCAAAACGGAGAATTAATTTACTATCCGACAAAAGGGGCATTTGCAGAAATGAAAAATGGGGAATTTCAGGTTGACTGGGTTTACTCCGTTAACGGAGCCACTTACGCGTATCCAAATCCTGCCGACAACAAATCGGGATCAACGCCTCTCCCCCAACCTTCGGCCACTTTCCCGGAAGGAGGTTCTGTCTGGAATGCAAAAAATGGTATTGGAGGTGGCCCTGTTTTGATTAAAAACAGCATTATTGTAAATACGC
>JBKDZK010000276.1:0-5369 GCA_047971205.1 Draconibacterium sp. | reverse complement strand
GTCGCGTGCCATCAGTTCGCCAATATCCAGGAAGTCAGCAACACGACCTGCTTTTTCCAGTTCCGGATTCAGGTTATCCAATTCTCCCGGAATACGAACGTCTTTCCAGAATTCTTCGCGGATTACCTTGATTTCCTCAATGGCTTTTTTCAGACCTTCAGCATTACGCGACATTCCCACGTAATCCCACATTACATGGCCCAGCTTTTTGTGGAAATAATCCACCGGCTTGGAACCTTTTATATTGAAAAGTTTTTCGATTCTATCAGTCACCTCTTTTTCTGCTTCCACAAATTCCGGAGCATTTACATCGGTTTTAGGCGTCATAATTTCATCAGCCAGGTAATCACCAATGGTGTAAGGCAATACGAAATAACCGTCGGCCAATCCTTGCATCAAAGCAGAAGCTCCCAAACGGTTGGCACCGTGATCCGAGAAGTTGGCTTCACCAATCGAATACAAACCAGGAACGGTTGTCATCAGGTTGTAGTCAACCCAGGTTCCGCCCATTGAATAGTGAATGGCCGGATAGATCATCATCGGCTCTTTGTACGGATCTGTATCGGTGATCTTTTCGTACATCTGGAACAGGTTTCCGTAACGGGCTGTAATCACATCTTTACCCAATCTTTCGATCGAATATTTGAAGTCGAGAAATACAGCTTTTCCTTCGGCGTTTACACCAAAACCTGCATCGCAACGCTCTTTGGCAGCACGCGAAGCAACGTCACGCGGAACCAGGTTCCCGTACGAAGGATACCTTCTTTCGAGGTAAAAATCGCGATCCTCGTCAGCAATATCGTTCGGGCCAATCTCGCCTTTCTGCAGTTTTACTGCATCTTCTTTTTTCTTCGGAACCCAAACACGACCGTCGTTACGCAACGATTCCGACATCAAAGTCAGTTTCGACTGCTGGTCGCCATGTACCGGAATACAGGTCGGGTGGATCTGTACAAAACAAGGGTTCGACATGAACGCTCCTTTTTTGTAGCATTGCCATGCTGCCGATCCGTTACTTCCCATTGCATTGGTTGAAAGGAAGAATACGTTTCCGTAACCACCGGTTGCCACTACTACGGCATGTGCTCCAAATCTTTTGATTTTTCCGCTTACCAGGTCGCGGGCAATAATACCACGTGCTTTTCCGTCAATTTTAACAACGTCCAACATCTCGTGGCGGTTGTACATTTCCACATTGCCTTTGGCAATCTGGCGGTTCAGTGCCTGGTATGCACCAATGAGCAACTGCTGCCCGGTTTGTCCGCGCGCATAAAACGTACGGCTTACCAACACCCCACCAAATGAACGGTTATCAAGCAAACCGCCGTATTCGCGACCAAACGGAACACCTTGTGCCACACACTGGTCGATAATGTTGGGTGAAACCTCAGCTAAACGGTAAACGTTGGCTTCGCGGGCACGGTAGTCGCCCCCTTTGATTGTATCATAAAACAACCGGAAAACCGAGTCGTTGTCGTTCTGGTAGTTTTTTGCGGCGTTGATCCCTCCCTGTGCAGCAATCGAGTGTGCACGACGCGGGCTGTCCTGGTAACAAAATGCTTTTACTTTGTATCCCAGCTCAGCCAGTGAAGCAGCTGCCGAAGCACCTCCCAAACCGGTTCCAACAACCACAATTTCTAATTTACGCTTGTTTGCGGGGCTTACCACTTTAATGGCCGATTTATGCTTGGTCCACTTTTCGGCCAATGGCCCCTGAGGTATTTTACTTTCTAAAATGCTCATAATTCTTTCCTTTTTAATTGTTCAATCCAAACATGAAATAAAGCGGAATAATCGCAAAACCAAGGGCCACAACTACGGCATAAATCTGGCCAATAACCTGCCATCTTTTTAACCAGTGTTTGTTGTTCAACCCCAGTGTCTGGAATGATGACCAGAATCCGTGTGAAAGGTGTACACCCAACAAAATTCCACCGATGATGTAGAAAATGCTCAGGGCAGTACTTTGGATAAATGCTGTAGATACAAGTGCATACGCATTTTCCATGTGAACTCCCTTAACCACTACTTCTTCCAGTAAGTGATGCCCGGTGAATTTCATTTTCACAAAGAAATCTAGGATGTGAATGATCAGGAAAACCAGCACCAATCCACCCAGCACCAGCATGTTGCGCGAAGCCCATGAACTGGCACCACTCATGTTCTTTTTGGCGTACTTCACCGGACGTGCTTTCCAGTTCTGGTACTCCAGCATGAACGACCATAAGATGTGAACTATGAATCCCAATCCTAAAACGGGTTCCATTACTTTAATAAGTGGGTTGGTTGCCATAAAATGAGCCCCCTGATTAAACAAATCACCACTGTCATCAAAAATAAGTAACAGGTTGATGCCTAAATGGACCGCAATGAATACCATCAGGAAAAGACCCGACACACTCATTATGAACTTTCTTCCAATTGAGGCAGTTAAAAATTTGCTCATAATCTATTTATATTTTGGTTGATTTAATAACTCTTTAAAAGAGCATCACAAATGTAGATGAACCCCCTTTTATCCGCAAAAAAGGCGATCTAAAATAGCTAATTTAAAATGTTTCTACAAACAATTTAATTTTGGGTTTAAATTGAACTTTGAAGTAGAGTGAGTTATGCTGTAAAGAATAGAAATATTGCATAAACAGAAGCGGCGATTTTGCACCCCAAAGCGCATTTGGAGAATTTTAAGCACCCCGAAAATACCCTTCCGTTGACCGACAGAGTGAGATTTTAGTCAGAAAATCACTACTGGGTGCGGTTCAATACCTCGCTCACCCTGCAGATATGCTCAGGCGTTGTTCCGCAACAACCGCCGATAATATTCGCACCCGCACGCAGCAGTTCCGGAACAAGTCTCGCCATTTCTTCGGGTGTTTCCGGTAGGTCCCACCGATCCCAACACAAACTTATCACCCGCCGCTTTGCGACTCAGTTCGGCAGCTGCCTTGTTCAGCTCAAAAACCTTGTCGCCCAGACCATATCTTTCCAGCTTAAAAGAAGTGCCTCCAAAACTGTTGGTTTCCACCATATCAGCACCCGATTCGATGTAACTTTTGGCAATGTCATACATCGACACCAGGTTTTTGCCAATGTCGTGCAAGTCACCCTCCACCGTACCGATAATAAAGGTTCCTTTTTGCTTTACTTCCCCTGTCAGAAAATACGGCTTAAGATGAACCAAGGCCGTGCTCATGGCTTTTGCCGCCATCAGCACCTGCCGAACAAAAACCTTGTTTTCGCGAAACTTTATCCCGATTTTCTCCATTCCGGGCATCAACCCTTTGGTCAAAATATCCTGCGCCGAAACGCCCTCTTCCAGCGCCTGCCGCGTGAGTTCATCGGCACCATCCTGATCTTTCATTTGAGGAGGATAAGGCGCTGCCTTGTTAATTTTACCAAATTCCACACATTCGGCAATTTTAGATAAGATCTCGTTCATGGTCGTATTATGTCTGCTTCTGTAAAGATTATGAAATCGTTTAGATAATCGAAAAAAAGCACCGGTAAATTTTGAAAAGGACAGGCACAAATTCCACGAAAAAACTTCCGAAGGCCCCAAAACACTTTTGTTGTGTTCAGCATCTGCCCACGATTGGAATAAACCGCCTGAAATTCTAACTTTAGCACCACTAAATCATAAACCTATGACTGCGCCCTTCCTTTTATTTATTGTATTTTCAGCGGTAGCGCTGCTTCTTTTCCTTGTACTGAAATTTAAAATCAGCGCTTTTATCTCCTTGCTGATCACGGCCATTTATGTCGGAATTATTTCCGGAATGCCGCTGAAAGACATCTCAACTTCCATACAAGAGGGAATGGCGGGAACATTGGGTTTTGTGGCTACGGTAGTGGGACTGGGAGCCATTTTCGGGCAAATGCTGGAAAGTTCGGGCGGAGCGGAAGCTTTGGCGCACTACCTGGTTAAAAAATTTGGCACCGACCGTGCTTCGTGGGTCATGGTTATCACAGGCTTTATTGTAGCCATCCCGGTATTTTTCGATGTTGGCTTTATAATCCTGGTACCGATTATTTATGCCTTGTCGCGCGACACAAAAAAATCGCTTTTATACTACGGAATTCCCCTGCTGGCTGGTTTAGCGGCCACCCACAGTTTTATACCTCCCACTCCCGGACCGGTGGCAGTGGCCGATATTATTAATGTGCAACTTGGCTGGGTAATTCTTTTTGGCGCCATTATCGGTTTTCCAACCGCTGTAATTGCAGGCCCGGTGTGGGGAAAGTATATTTCAGGAAAAATATACCTCACGCCCCCGCCCGAACTGGAAGCCAACAATGAAAAGTCGTACGATCCGAACGCACTCCCCTCCTTCCGGCTGATTGCCGCCATGATTGCAATCCCGCTGTTGCTGATTCTTGTGAATACCTTTACCGGGCTTGCCGTTCAAAAAGAAATAATCGCCCCATCTGCCTGGACAGATTTACTCGAGTTTCTGGGACACCCCTTCACTGCCCTCATCATAGCAACACTGGCAGCCATCTACTTTCTGTGCATCCGCCGCGGAATGGACCGGCAAAAAATACTCGACCTAAGTACCAAAGCACTGGGTCCGGCCGGAATTATCATCCTGATAACGGGTGCGGGTGGCGTGCTCAAACAAATGCTGGTTGACAGTGGAATCGGAAAAATAATGGCCGAATCCATGGCGAATTCAGCGCTTCCACCCATTGTTTTGGCCTGGTTGCTGGCAGCCGTTGTTCGTGTTACACAAGGCTCTTCAACCGTTGCCATGATCACCGCAGCCGGAATCATTGCTCCCGTTCTTGAGGAATTTGCGTTAAGCGATCCGCACCGCGCACTGGTGGTGATTGCCATTGCTTCGGGTGCTACGTTACTTTCGCACGTGAACGACAGCGGATTCTGGCTGGTTGGAAAATATTTCGGGATGAACGAAAAACAAACGCTCCGCTCATGGACCGTCATGGAATCGATCATTGCCGTATGCGGACTGGCTTTTACCTTGCTGCTGAGTTTATTCTTCTAAATTTATACGAAAAAGAAGTTCAGAAAACGCTCCCTCTTTAAGGGAACTCCCGACAGGGTGAGGGGTAAAGAAAAAATAAACAAAATGCGCTACGAACAAATAAAACAAACCACCCGAAAGTTAAGACACGAAGCTACTCCTGAAGAAAGGAAGCTCTGGAAATACCTAAGGCGTAATCAATTAAAGGGAAGGAAATTCCTACGACAACATGCCATCATATACGACTCCATTGGAGATGAGCATTTTTTCTATACCCAACACAAATAGCATTTCGGGACAACCACAACCAATATAAATGTGGCTCGCCAAACTTGTAATTAATTTACTGATTATTAGCAAATTAATATCATTTTTCTTTGTTAGTTT
>JBKDZK010000275.1:0-2305 GCA_047971205.1 Draconibacterium sp. | reverse complement strand
ACAACATGGTAACTATTATTACTCCGGACGTACGATTCGAAAATCGACAACAGAAACCGACACCGTTGTTTACGAGAACAATCCGACCATCACTGAAAGTATCCGGGAGCTGATAACCATTGGCCCCAACAGCATGAAAGTAAAAGCTGACAATAGTGCGGGAAGTAAAGATCCCGGTGTTGCTTTTAACATCTCTGCACCGTTAGCCGGAAGTGGTGAAGTGAGTTTAAGCAGCGACGATGGGGCTGCCATTCAGGTAAGCGGAAACGGAACATCGATGTACGATGCCGAAGCCCGTACTTTTTACCTGAAGTACAAATATACGGATGGTGATTATGAATGCGAAGCTGCCGATACACTTGTTTTTAGAAACCGTGTAAGAGATATTCAGTCGGATGGGCAGGGAGTAAATGAATGGAGATAATTGTAATAAATATTTGAATAACATTTGATATGAAGAGATTACTTGTGATCCTGTTTGTTTTTGCTGGCATGGGAGTGTATGCGCAGGCTTATTCTCCTGTGAAAGCAAAAATGATGACACGATGGGGAAAAAAAGTTACGCCTGAAAATGCATGGAAAGAATATCCCCGGCCACAGCTTAAAAGAAGTGAATGGCAAAATTTGAACGGCTTATGGGAGTATGCCATTGTGGCAAAGGATGCAAAACAGCCCGAAAGTTTTCAGGGAAATATTTTAGTGCCTTTTGCGGTGGAATCAGCACTTTCGGGTGTTGGTAAGCAGGTTTTACCCGATGACAAAGTGTGGTATCGTAAAAAGTTTCAGCTTAGTACCGACTGGAAAGGTAAAAACATTGTCCTTCATTTTCAGGCAGTGGATTGGGAAAGTACTGTTTGGCTAAACGGGAAATTGATTGGGACGCATAAAGGAGGCTCAACAGCTTTTTCTTTTGATATTACCAAATACCTGAAAAAAGGGGAGCAGAAACTTATCGTATCCGTTTGGGACCCAACCGACGAGGGAGAACAACCACGTGGAAAACAGGTGCTCAACCCAAGAGGCATTTGGTACACTCCGGTTACAGGAATCTGGCAAACAGTTTGGCTCGAACCGCTCAACAAAGCAAGCATTCAAACACTTAATCCGGTTTCGGATATCGATAAAAACCAACTGGTTCTAGATACAAAATTCTCAGGTTTAAAAGGCGGTGAGGACTTTAATGTTACTGTTTTGAAAGATGAAAAGGTAGTAAACCAAAAAAGTTTTAAAACAAGTGACAATGTGGTTCTCGATATTCCATCACCAAAACTTTGGAGCCCGGAAACTCCTGAATTGTATCAATTGAAAGTTTCACTGTCAAAAAACGGAACAACGCTCGATGAGGCAGAATCTTATTTTGCCATGCGTAAAGTTTCGATCGTAAAAGATAAAGATGGTTTCCAGCGCATTCAGCTGAATAACAAAACCATTTTCCAATACGGTACGCTTGACCAGGGGTGGTGGCCCGACGGTTTGTTAACGCCTCCTTCGGCAGAAGCCATGCGTTACGATATGGAAGTGCTGAAAGATATGGGGTTTAATATGTTACGCAAGCATATTAAGGTGGAACCATGGGTGTATTATTATTATGCTGATTCTCTGGGATTGTTGCTTTGGCAAGACATGGTTTCGGGTTTTAAAACAGCCGATAGAAACGTGCAGCATGTAAAATGGGATGCAGAGAGCGACTGGAGTCGTCCGAAAGAATCTGCCGACCAGGTGTTGTATGAAATGAAGGAAGAAATAGATCAGTTAAGGTTTTTCCCAAGTATTGTAACCTGGGTTATTTTTAACGAAGGCTGGGGACAATTTGACACCAAACGCGTGGTGGACTGGAGCATGGAATATGATCCCACAAGAATTATTGACGGCGTTAGTGGCTGGATCGACAGGAAATGCGGACATATGTACGATGTACACCAATACCCCGGACCGGGTATGGAACCGGCCGTTCAAAACCCCGGAAGAGTAATGGTGCTTGGCGAGTTTGGTGGTCTTGGCCTTCCGCTTGAAGGACATCTTTGGAATCCGGGAATGAGAAACTGGGGATATCGTACTTATACCGATACTCCGACATTAATTAAGGAATATGCAAAATTGATGTACAGCCTGGCGCCATTAAGATACAAAGGTTTGTCGGCTGCTGTTTACACGCAAACTACTGATGTTGAAGGCGAGGTAAACGGACTGATGACCTATGACCGGGAAGTTATAAAAATGGATCCCGAGCTTTTACGCATTTTACATATGCCTTTATATGGAAAAGAAAGCCGGAAAGTTGTTAACTTCATTTCTGATTCGGAAG
>JBKDZK010000274.1:0-7711 GCA_047971205.1 Draconibacterium sp. | reverse complement strand
AAACTAACAAAGAAAAATGATATTAATTTGCTAATAATCAGTAAATTAATTACAAGTTTGGCGAGCCACATTTATATTGGTTGTGGTTGTCCCGAAATGCTATTTGTGTTGGGTATATATGACAGTGACAATGAGAATTTACCTTTGAAAGTATTTGCGAAATGTGATAAATGCGGTACGCCCTTAACCGGTTACCTGGTAAGAAAAAAAGGGTTGTATTACTATAAATGCAATAAAAAAGGCTGCAAAGTCAACCGTAGTGCCAAAGCCATGCAAGAAATGTTCAGGGAGATGTTGAGACCCTTTCAAATAGGAAAAGAAGAACTTGAACTTGTAAAACTACAGATTGAGGAACATCTTGCAACATTTTTTAAATCACAGATTGACGAAACAAAAGTTTTAAAGACGAAGCTTACTGAAATAAAACAGAAACTGGAAGCCATCGAAGAACGCTTCGTCATCGGAGAAATTGACCGTGCTCTTTATCAAAAATTCCGACCAAAATATGAAAAAGAATTTCATGAAATTGAAAATGAATTAAACAAAACAGGCGGATATAGTTCGAACCTCAAAAAGATAATAAATTTCACCATCAAAACCTGTGCTAATCCATTGATATTATGGGATAAATCAGATTTTGACGGAAAGCGGGTTTTCCAAAATTTATTGTTTCCCGAAGGAATTATCGATAATCGAGAATTAGATCAAGTTCGAACCAATCATACAAACTTCTTTTTTTCCATAATCCCAGAATTGACAACGGTTTCAAAAGGACAAAAAAAAGGGGATTCTACCAAAAATGATAAAATCCCCCACTGGGTACCCCGGACGGGATTCGAACCCATGACCTACTGCTTAGAAGGCAGTTGCTCTATCCAACTGAGCTACCGAGGCAGCCTTATTTTGCGCTGCAAAAGTATAAATCAAATTTCAAACTCCAAATTCAAAACTCCAAATAAATCAGAAAATTCAAAATTTGTCGTTTTAATATTCACTTTTTGCCGCTTCTTCCCTGTTATAACAAATGAATTCCGTTGTTTTTGCAGATTTCAATCATTTCATCGGGCCAAATACTCGACTGAATTTCGCCAATGTGCGCCTTTCTTAAAAAGAACATACACAACCTCGACTGGCCAATGCCACCGCCAATGGTTAACGGCAATTCGTCGTTTAGCAACATTTTGTGCCAAAGCAGCTCTTTCCGCTCTTCCTGCCCGCTAATCCGTAGCTGTTCCAGCAAAGTGCGTTTGTCGACCCTTATTCCCATCGAAGAAATTTCGAAAGATCGCTGCAACACATCGTTCCATAAAATAATGTCACCATTCAGCCCTTTGTAACCGTTTACGGTAGGTGTACTCCAGTCGTCGTAATCGGGTGCACGGCCATCGTGCGCTTCACCGTTTGGCATTTCGCTGCCAATCCCGATCACAAAAATGGCCCCGTGTTTCTTCGATTCTTCGTTTTCACGCTCGCGTGGAGTCAAGCCCGGGTATTTCTTAGCCAGCTCTTCCGCATGTACAAAGGTGATTTCCTCCGGAAGTTGTGGTTCCAGATCCAAATAATTCTCGGTGATAAAGTACTCTGTACGCACCAATACCGAATAAATTTTACGAACAATGTATTTCAGAAAATCCAGATTCCGCTCTTCTGCCGTAACTACGCGTTCCCAATCCCACTGGTCGACATAAAGCGAGTGAATATTGGTAAGTTCTTCATCAGGACGAATCGCGTTCATATCGGTGTAAATCCCAAAACCATCCTGAAACTGAAGATCGGCCAGTGCCAGTCTTTTCCATTTAGCCAGCGACTGCACAATCTCAGCCATTTCATCGCCCAATTCCTTTATCGGAAACGAAACCGGTCTTTCTATTCCATTCAAATCATCGTTAATACCTGTTCCCTTTTTTACAAAAAGTGGCGCAGTAATCCTTCGCAGGCGCAATTCCGAAGAAAGATTCAACTGAAAGAAATCTTTCAATTGCTTAATTGCCTGCTCAGTCTGATTTACATCCAATACGGATTTGTAGTTTTTTGGTATGTATAAATTCATGTTGTTTAAAATAGCTGTTTTCTACTGTAAAAACCTGACTTCACGGCTGGCATTTACCAAACCGGCAATTACTTCTTAAAACGCATTTGTTTTATTTTATAACTTTTACGTCAGTTTGAACACAAAAATATAATTCTACTTTTACTTTTAAGAATAGATTTCAAAATTCATTCAAAGTAAAAAAAAAAAGAAGTTTGCCCGCGTCAGCATCAACCGGCGGAATATTTCGATCGAATTAAGTTGTTAGAATTTGTTTTCTACGCAGTTACAAAATTTAGCCACGAACTGTTTTCTTCATACTCCTGCACCACCTGCGTTTCGTTTTTCATTGAAAAAACGGTCAGCAATCCGGCAATCTCCTGCTGAAGCATGCTGATTCCACCCTCGGCCAGGTCTTTCCGGAAACCATCTCCCATTAAATCAACTACCTGATTGAGGGAAATAACGCGCCCCATAATCTTTCCCAAATCAACGAGGTTACGTTGCGGCATCTGGAAATTGATATTAAAATTGGTTTGCTCTTTAATAAATCCGGCCGCCTTGCTGGTAAGGTCAAAACCTTTCAGAAACTGAAACAAGTTGTTTTCTTTGGCACGTTTCATAAGCTTTACGAGAGCTTCAGAAATTTGTGCATAAAGGATATCGTTCGATCCTTCAAAAATCTGAAACGGGCGGCTGTCGGTAATTCCGCGTCCGCCAATATGCGTTAACTTGTAAGCTTTTGCACCCACCAGCTGCACTAACGACTGTGCTGCTTCCTGCATTAAATCGGTTACCAAACTTTTAACCGCGTTGGCTTCCAGCCCGTGAGGTGCCAAATCGACCTCAATCCCGGCTTTTTTGCTGCTGTTGGCACACATGGCGGAACAAATGGTATAACTGGCCTGCAGCTTTGACAAACGTTCCTTCACCTGGTCGTACGAAAACAGGCTCTTCCCTCCTACCAGCCGCTGTTTGCAATGCACAATGGCTTCGTCGAGCATACGCTTAATAAAGCCCATCGCCATTCCCGGAAACTGCATACGACTGCGGTGCAGCAAGTCCAGCATCATTTTTACGCCCGTAGTATGAGGTTCCAGTTTTTGTACTGAAGGTACTTTTACATCAATGTGGTTTCGCCCATACGGAATCATGTAAAGACCAAGGTTTTCAAAATATTCTTCCACCTTAATGCTTTGATTCGGGGCACTTACATCGCAAATAAAAAAATCTATATCACGCTGCAAATTACCTGAATCGGCCTGCTGCCGTGCGGTTAACAACCAAAAGTCGGCCTGACCGGTTAATCCTGCCCAGTGTTTTTTTCCTTTAATATGAAACCTGCTCTCTTTTTCGGTATAAAATGTCTGCATATTGAGCGCGTCACTGCCATAATCGGGTTCAGTGATCATTAATCCACCCATATTTTGCTTTTCCAGAAAACGCTTGAAAACCGGAGCTTTTGCTTCCTCTTTCGCATATTTTGCCACCGGCTGTAAAAACAAAGCCGAATTAATTCCAAATGTTAAGGAAAGCGGCAACGATTCGTAGGAAGCCGCAGCCAGCAAGGCAATGTTTTCGTGCATCAGTCCGCCGCGTCCGCCATATTCTTTCGGAATCCCTACCGACAACGGATTAGCCGACATAATTTCCTGAAGAGCTTCAGCCGGAAGCCCTCTGTTTACACTTAATTCATTGATATCATTTTTCTCGTGAAATACGCTTTTCATTTTTGATTTAAGCGTGTCCAAAAAATCTGACAATGAGGGAATTCTGTTCTCCGTCTCCACGGCGTCTGCAACTATTTCTGAATTCATAAATGACTAATAAGTTGGTTATCAATTTTTTCATTCCCGCAGTACGGGATGTTATTTTTTTACAGATAGTCAAACAGTTAAAAAACCCGAATGTTTCGCCATTCAGGTAAAAAAGATATTAAACTCCGCATAAATAAGGAGTTAACTAAATTTAATTAAGCATTTTTAAGGAATGCGGGTTCTCACAAAAACCGTCTTTGTAAATCAGAATAAAGCAGATAATGTAATAATCCACTACTTTTGTGCAAAAGTTGAATTTGGCGCATTTCAGTAAAAATATTCCGCGTTTATACCTCATTAAAATTTCGAAGTGGTTTAACATGGTTATGCCGGTGGTGGTTTTGTTTTACACCGACAACGGCATGGGCATGCACGAGATTTTTGTGCTGAAAGCCATTTACTCGGTGGCCATTGTTGCCATGGAAATTCCTTCGGGCTGGATGGCCGATGTTTGGGGACGGAAAAAGACGCTGATTCTCGGAAGTATACTCGGAAGTGCCGGATTTCTCGTGTACAGTTTCTCGTACGGGTTCTGGGCCTTTGTAATCGCCGAAATAATTTTGGGTATCGGGCATTCCTTTGTGTCGGGTGCCGACTCAGCCCTGTTGTACGATAGTTTGAAAGCCGACAATAAAACCGACAAATACGTTCGCGAAGAAGGCCGCATTACTTCGGTGGGCAATTTTGCAGAAGCCATTGCCGGCGTGATGGGGGGATTTTTGGCAGCCATTAGTTTACGCTCGCCGTTTTACTTTCAGTTTGGAGTGGCTGCCATTGCCATTCCGGCTGCCCTTACTTTAATTGAACCGCGTATACACTCCAAAGAGCACATTCATTCGATGAAAAAACTGGTTGGCAACATCCGCAACATGTTTGTTTCCAATCCCGATTTGCGCATATCGATTTTGTTATCGTCGGTAACCGGAACCGCAACACTTACTTTTGCGTGGTTTGTTCAGCCATTTTTCAAAGCCATTGACCTGCCCGTCGAGATGTTCGGGATATTCTGGACTGCACTCAACCTGACGGTCGGGGTTTCATCGGTTTTTGCCTACAAAGTAGAACTGTTTCTGGGTAGGAAATGGTCGATTTTACTGGTGATTGTACTGCTGGCTGCTGGCTATGTTTTTACAGGAATTACGATTTCCTACCGGGGGCTTGCTTTTTTGTTCCTGTTTTACCTGGTTCGGGGAATTGCCACGCCAATTTTCAAAAATTACATCAACCAATACACCGAAAGTGAAGTGCGGGCCACCATGCTTTCAGTTCGTAATTTTGTGATCCGGATTGCTTTTGCCGGAATCGGCCCCTTGCTGGGGTGGATCACCGATAACATCAGCCTTGATGCAGCACTTTTCCTTTCCGGAATTATTTACCTGGTAAGTTCGCTTCTAATTGTTCTCCCCTGGTTAAAACAGCGTTCAGAAAGAGAATTGGACTAAGAAACAGTTTCTAAAGCTCCAGCTTCAGCCCGTCGTAAGCCAAAAACACATTCCCAGGTAACTCTTTTTCAATCTCGCGGTATTTTCCAAGACCATGGCTGATGTGTGTCAGGTAAGCTTTTTCGGGTTGCACTTTTTCAATCACCGCCAGCGCTTCTTCCAGGTTAAAATGAGAAATGTGCTTTTCTTTCCGCAGCGTATTAATGATCAGAATCCTGGTCCCTTCAATCTTTGTCCTTTCTTCCTTCGGAATTGAGTTGGCATCTGTGATGTAAGTCAAATCGCCAATCCGGTAGCCATAAACCGGCAGTTGATGATGAAAACAACGAATTGGAATTATTTCAACATCATCAACAACGAAGGGAAAACCATTTACATCTTTCAGGTGCATCTTTGGTATTCCCGGATATTTAAACTCAGCAAAAACATAGCTAAAAATACGTCGGATCGCTTCCTGTACCCGTTCCTCGGCATAAACCTCCATCGGATGACGCTGAATCCAGTTGTACGACCGGATGTCGTCGAGCCCAAAAATAAGATCCACATGTTCGTGCGTTAATAAAATGGCCCGAAGTGTTGCCACCCTTTCGCGCAACATCTGCTGCCGGAAATCTGGCCCGGCATCGATCACCAGGTTTTGCCCGTTTATGTTCAGCAATAACGAAGAGCGCAATCGCTTATCATGCGCATCATCCGAACGGCACACATCGCAGTCGCACGCTACTACAGGCACCCCCTGCGAAGTTCCGGTCCCCAGAAAAGTGGCGGTTATTTTATTGTTTTTGATGGAAGTCATACGGCAAAATTAGCAAAAGCAGCTGTGAAACGGCGAGATTGACTATTTTTGCACAAATCTTTTTACGATGGCTTCACTTTATCTTGTTCCCAATGTTTTGGCCGAAGGCGACTGGCAGTCGGTTATGCCCGCTACGGTTTTTACCGTGCTTACTTCTACCAAATTTTATATTGTTGAAAATATCCGCACGACCCGCCGTTTTATGAAGCAGGTAAACCGCGACATCGATATTGATTCGTGCACTTTTTATGAAATCAACAAACATACAAAGCCACAGGACCTGCCGCGGTTTTTAAAGCCACTGGAACAGGGAAACGATGTGGCCGTAATTTCGGAAGCCGGCTGCCCGGGTGTGGCCGATCCCGGTGCCGATGTGGTTCGGCTGGCGCACCAAAAGGAGTTTAAGGTAGTTCCCATCGTTGGACCTTCTTCTATTTTACTGGCCTTAATGGCCTCCGGATTAAACGGGCAGAATTTTGCTTTCCGCGGCTATCTGCCGGTAAAACCAAACGAACGCTCGCGGGAGTTGGCCAACCTCGAAAGGAAAATAAAAGCGTCGGGGCAAACCCAGATTTTTATTGAAACACCTTACCGAAACAATCACATGGTGGAGGAAATACTGAGAAGTTGTACGCCTTCTACCCTATTGTGTATAGCCGCCAACATTACCGGCGAAAACGAATTTATTGCAACCAAAACGGTTCAGCAATGGAAAGGCAAAGTGCCTGATTTGCACAAACAGCCTGTAATATTTTTGCTGGGATAATTTCTATATTAACTTGAGTTGAGCAAGCATACGATACTCATGCTCAAAGTTGGGGGTAAAAGTTCCGTTTCCGATTTCGCTTTCGATCTGCTTTTTGGTCCAGAAACGTAACTCTTCTACTTCATCCGACTGAATCCCGATGTTTTTGAAATCGTGCGAGGTAAATAAATAAATGAGTTCAGCTTCCACTTCCGACTCCCATTTGTACACCTTTTGCAAACGGGCACTGAAATCCTTTAGGCCAATCTCTTCAAAAGCTTCTTTTTTAAGCGCTGCTTCCAGGGTTTCTCCGGCCGAAATATGGCCGCCAACTGCGGTGTCCCATTTCCCGGGTTGGATTTGTTTATTCATCGGGCGTTTTTGGAGCAATATGGAACCATTTCGGTTCAACACATGCAAATGAACCACCGGATGCAGCAACTTGCTCCCGTTGTGCACCTGGCTTCGCGGGGCTTGTCCGGTAACTTTTCCCTGCTCGTCAACCAGCGGCACCCACTCTTCGTTCTTAAATCCTTGCTGAATTTTACGTTGGCGCAGCCATTCAAATAAAAAGAAAACAGCAAAAATAATGTAAAACAAACCTCCACTGATAAAAGCCCAGGCCTCTTTACTCATATAAAAAGCCGCGTAAAAAACCAGCAGGGTATGAACCGAAAACAGGTAAAACGAAATTTTGAGGCTCCGGCGCATTTGCTTCATCTGCGCATCGTTGAACTCAGCACCTTTTAGGTAACGCTGGCCCAATAAAGAAAATTCTTGAAGTTGACTATCCCCGTGGCAGAGCCAAGGAGTATTACGCCAACTTCATTTCAGCTAAATCGCTGAAAACCGAATTTTCTTTATTTCACCCCTCTGTCAGCC
>JBKDZK010000273.1:0-5383 GCA_047971205.1 Draconibacterium sp. | reverse complement strand
ATATTTTTACATTGCTTCCGATAATACAGGTAGAACCAATAACAACACCGGTTCCATGGTCGATGGTAAAACTTTCCCCGATTTGCGCCCGTGGATGGATGTCGATCCCGGTTTCGCTGTGTGCCATTTCAGCGATAATGCGTGGCAAAAGTGGCACCTGCAATTGCAAAAGCCGGTGAGCCAACCGGTAGTTGGTGATGGCCCGTATGCCGGGATAACTAAAAATGACTTCTCCGTAATTTTTGGCGGCCGGATCGTTTAGAAAGGTTGCTTCAACGTCGGTTACCAACCGGCGTCTCATTTCGGGCAGAAATTCGATCAGATCAATGGTGTCTTGTTCTGATTTTGAACGGTGTCTTTCAATCTTGCTAATGGTTGTTTCTTCACATTCGAAGCACATGCTGGCAAGAATCTCACCGCTTAGTAATTCGTAAAGTTCATCCACATAAACTCCCATGTAGTGTTTGGTCGTTCCTCCCCGCAGGGTTGTATTTCCAAAATACCCGGGAAACAGGATTTCCCGAACCAGCTCAATAATCCGGGCAATGTTTTTATTCGACGGCAGTGGTTCTCCTTTAAGATGTTCGTGGCAAACCAGTTTGTAAGACTCGGGTTCACTCAGTTTATCAATGGTGTTCTGCAATCGGTTTTCGAATTCCTGTGTTGTCATAATTTTTAGTCTAATGCAAAGCTAAGCAGTATCGCTTAACAAATTACATTAAAAACGATTTATTGGATGTTTTGTTGATAAAGGTTAAAGTATCCTGTCGATTACTGAGAGGGCATTTTGTACTCTTGTTCCGTTCATGCCCTGAATGATTTCGTAGGGAAAACCGTATTTCCCGATTTCACTGATATATTTTTCCTGCAGGCGTTCGCGGTTTTCTCCTCCGTTTTCACGAACAGGATCCGAGATCCAGGGAAGGTCTGTATCGCAGACAAGGAAAAGATCAATTTTTGTGTTTCTTAATTCGTTTTCAATCCAGTGGGGGACCCTGCCAAAAACGACTTCGAACCATACTTTTGTAATGAGTAGCCAGGTGTCCAGAAAAATAACCTGGAAGTCTGACTTGATCAGGCCATTGTATTGCTCTACCTGTTTTTGTGCAATGTACTCAACATCTTCAAAGGTGTATTTTCTATCCAGATTCTGAATGTAGTCGCGTGCATATTCCGAAATAAACGGCGCTCCGTAATGTTCGGATAATGCCCGGGCCAGGTTGCTTTTTCCGGTAGATTCGGCCCCGGTAATGGCTATTATTTTAGGACGTTGCTTCAACTCGTTTCAATAAATCTTTCTTCCATGCAAAATAACCATAAATGGCCATAAACGTGTATATCGAAAACAAGATAACAGTGGCCCATAAACCTTTATATACATAGAGACCTGCTGAAACTGCATCGACAAAAATCCAAATCAGCCAATGCTCAATGTATTTTTTTGCCAGCATCCAGGTGGCGACGATACTCAAGGCTGTGGTTAAAGAATCCATGTATGGAACATCCGAATCCGTAAAGTTTTTCAGAATAAACAGGATAAGAGCGTACAAAACAACCGATGCTGCTACCAGCAGGTATTTTAGTTTTGGAGTAGTGAGCCGTACCGGAACCTGTGTCTGGGCATCCGGTTTTTTCCCTTTCAGCCAAAAATACCAGCCATACAAGCTTATACCCACATAGTACACTTGCAATCCCATGTCGGCGTATAACTTTGCGTCAAAAAATACGATAACGTACAGAAACGAGGAAATCAGTCCGGTGGGCCAGGTGAAGATATTCTGGCGGATCGAAAAGAATATATATATCATACCAAGAATGGCTCCCAGTACCTCCGTTTGGTGTTCTGAAAGCCATTCCAGAATTGTCTCAGTCATAAAATTATTCGTTGGTTACCAATAAGCCCTCGTATTCTTTTTTATCGTCGAGTACCTCCAGAGCCTTACTTATTTCAGGATCGTCCTCATTGAGAACTTTGTACATGTCGTTACGCGAATACACATCGCGGGCGATAAAAGCCTTTAATTCTTGCTTTAAATTGTCTTTTATAAAAGCAATGCTTTCATCGTTTCTTTCCACGCCTTCTTTTTCTCCCCGGCTAACAATTTCTTCCACCGCATCATCACCGATGGTGAAATTCCGGTTGAACTGATCAAATTCCGGATAGTCTTTTTTCAGCTCATCGCGGTTTGTATCAATGAAATCGAGGACGTAGTTGAAAACCACATTTTTTCTTCTCAACTGGTTCAGATAAATATAGTTGTGTGAAGTATCGAGCGGAACAAAAATATCGGGCATTACACCACCTCCTCCGTAAACACTTCGGCCATTCACCAGAGTTTTGTGTTTCAAAGAAGTATCAAAATGAATGCTGTCGGCATTAAACATTTCGCCGTTGCTCATCCGGTTGGCGTAATCTTTTCGGTATTCGCTCACGCCGTCTTCATACGGTTTCTGAATACAGCGGCCACTTGGTGTATAATAATGGGCAGTTGTAAGCCGAACCATCGATCCGTCAGTCAGGAAGAACGGTTTTTGTACAAGTCCTTTTCCAAACGAACGACGGCCAATTATAATTCCACGATCCCAGTCCTGAACTGCACCGGACACAATTTCACTTGCCGAGGCTGATCCTTCGTCTACCAAAACAACCAGCTTCCCGGTTTCAAACAAACCTTTGGTCGAAGCATCGTAATCCCGTTTGGGATCGTTCTTGCCACTTGTAAAAACGATCAGTTTATTGTTGTCAAGGAACTGGTCCGAAATTTCAATCGCGGTTTTTAAATAGCCTCCGCCGTTGCCACGCAGGTCAAGCACCAGGTTTTCAATCCCCTGTTGTTTCATGTCTTTCATGGCTTCCACAAACTCGTCGTTGGTGGTTGCCGAAAACCTGCTTAGTTTTATGTAGCCTGTGTTTTTATTGAGCATGTAAGAGGCATCGAGGCTGTAAATCGGAATTTTATCGCGGATGATGGTAAAAGCCAGAAGGTCTTTTTCCGATTTGCGCGATACCTTCAGGTCTACCTCAGTGCCTTTATCTCCCCGAAGCATGTCAAAAACATCGGAGTTTTTAAGGCCGATACCTGCAATGTTTTTACCATCCACTTCCACAATCCGGTCGCCGGCCCGTAAGCCAACTTTTTCGGAAGGGCCTCCGGCAATGGTGGTTGTAACCAGCAAAGTATCTTTGAAAATGTTAAACGATATGCCGATACCTTCAAAATTCCCTTTTAAAAGTTCGTTCATCTTTTCCACTTCTTCTTTTGAAATGTAGGTAGAATGCGGGTCCAGTTCACTCAGTACATGAACAACGGCATCTTCTGTCAGCTTTTCAACATTGGCAGAATCAACATAATAGCCGTCAATCAACCGAAGCAGGCGGCCAAATTTCAGCTGGCTTTGCTGAACGTTTTCCTGTGCGGAAAGCTGTGCAAATGGCCAAGCCAGAAAAATTGCTAAAAGTATCCTTAGCCCTAAGTTGGACGTTTTATTAATTCTTGAAACTTTCATAGTCTTTTTGTTAATGTAACCCGGTAAGCTGCCAAATATTGCTTCAGGCAACCAATATCAAAAGCCTAACAACTATTCCCATTCAATTGTTGCCTGCGGTTTGTAACTAATGTCATAAACTACGCGGTTAATTCCCCGCACCTTGTTAATGATCTCGTTCGACATCTTTGCCAGAAAATCATAGGGGAGGTGCACCCAGTCGGCTGTCATTCCGTCGGTAGAAGTTACTGCCCGCAATGCAACGGTATTTTCATAGGTTCTTTCGTCGCCCATTACACCTACCGACTGCACGGGTAGCAGCATAACACCTGCCTGCCAAACATCATCGTACAGTCCCCATTTTTTCAGACCATTGATAAAAATGGCATCGGCTTCCTGCAGAATTCTTACTTTATCGGGAGTTACATCGCCCAAAATTCGGATGCCAAGCCCCGGCCCAGGGAAAGGATGGCGCCCCAGTAATTCCTGTTTTACCTGAAGGGCTTTGCCCACACGACGAACCTCGTCTTTGAAAAGCAGTTTCAACGGTTCAACTACTTTCAGTTTCATTTTCTCAGGTAATCCACCCACGTTGTGGTGCGATTTAATGGTGGATGATGGTCCGTTTACCGAAACCGATTCAATAACATCGGGGTAAATGGTACCTTGTGCGAGCCACTTCACATCTTGTATTTTGTGCGCTTCTTCATCAAAAACTTCAATAAAGTTGCGGCCAATAATTTTTCTTTTTTGTTCAGGATCAGTCACCTCGGCCAGATCGTCCCAGAATTTTTGACTGGCGTCAACACCAATCACATTCAGTCCCATGTCTTTGTATGAATGTAGTACATCTTCAAATTCATTTTTACGAAGAAGTCCGTTGTCAACAAAAATACAGGTCAGGTTTTTACCGATTGCTTTGTTTAGTAACACTCCGGCAACCGAAGAGTCAACACCTCCCGAGAGGCCCAACACTACTTTGTCGTTACCCAGTTGTGCTTTTAATTCATTCACGGTAGTTTCCACAAACGAGTCAGGTGTCCAGTTCTGCACACATCCGCAAATGTCGGAAACGAAGTTTTCCAGCAACTGTTTGCCTTCGGTGGTGTGGTAAACCTCGGGGTGAAACTGAATGGCCCAGGTACGTTCGTCGTCTACTTTGTAGGCAGCATAATTAACATCTTCAGTCGATGCAATTACCTTATAATTTTTCGGAAGTTTTACAATGGTATCTCCATGCGACATCCACACTTGTGTATGAAGTCCGACATTCTTGAAAAGCTCGCTATCGTGGTCAATGTATCCCAGGTTGGCACGTCCGTATTCTCTTGAATCCGAAGGAGCCACTTCTCCGCCATAAAAATGAGCCAGGTACTGAGCGCCGTAGCAAATCCCAAGAACAGGCAAAGTTCCTTTGATTTTCGAGAGGTCGGGTCGGGGCGCATCTTCGTCTCTTACCGAATAAGGACTACCTGAAAGAATCACGCCTTTCACGCTTTCGTCGATCTCAGGATAGTGATTAAAAGGATGGATTTCACAATAAACATTCAACTCACGGACCTTTCTTCCGATCAATTGCGTGTACTGCGACCCAAAGTCTAGAATTAGAATCTTTTCCTGCATGAAAATTTTACTTTTGATTGTGAATGCACAAAAGTAAGAATATCGCCAGAAAACCTGGCCAATTGTTGGTTAAAAAGAAGTACATGTTAACAACACTGCCATAAAATAAGGTTTCAGAAACGGGCTTAAAATTAATCTCAAATTAAAACGTTAGTTACTATACAGTCTGCAAGTCTGCAATAGTAAATAGTGCCTTTAAAACCTGTTGACCATTTTTAATAGCTGTGTCAGTAATCGATCTTAAAATTGCAAAACACGATGCTCCATTCTCTGA
>JBKDZK010000272.1:0-1912 GCA_047971205.1 Draconibacterium sp. | reverse complement strand
AAAAGGAACGACATTGAATTGTTTGAGGTACATAATCACCAGGCGACAGCCCGGTACATCAAAATAAAGGCAAAGAATGTCGCCAAGGTACCGGCCTGGCACAATGCAGCAGGTTTACCAGTCTGGATTTTTGCCGATGAAGTTACGGTCAATTAAAGAAAATTCTCAAAGTTGACGGAGCAATTCAATGTATTGTTCTCCTGACAGGCTGAAGAAGTCGGTCAGGTTTTGATTGAGTGAAAGTAAATTCAGCTCCTGGGCATCACGAACCAGTTGTTTCATTTTACGGATGTCGTCGATGCTCAGGGCATACATCTCGCGGCTGATCTCCTTGATAAAGATGTACCAGTCGTGGTCATCACCCAGCTGATCCGTAATGTAATGAAGTTTTTCGAGCACGGTTCCCGGCACTTCGGTTTGCCCCGGCGCTTCCAGCTCCGACTGATACCACAGCGTTTTCATCTGTTTTCGCAGGTTATGATACAGCTCGGCATCGTAGCCCGATGCAATAAGCCGGTACCAGTCGCGGCTCTTTTGAAAAGTGGCCCGAATCTCCTCAAAAACAAAAACGGAATAATCGGAGGAGGTCAGCAGAGGAAGCAGCGTTTCCTGTCCTTCGTTCATCAGGCGAAGAATGTCATCCAGCACCTTCTCTTTGGTAATCAATTCGTCGAGGCTTTCTTCATTGGTCTGGATAAGTATGGTATAGATATAAAAAAAGCTGTCACAAACGACAGCTTTTGGTAATATTATTCATATTCACCCCCTTACTTGAAGTCAAGGTGAGAATAATTTATCTCTATAAAATAATCATTTTGAATCCGGTAAACGGAACAAGTGCTTCCGGGATTTTAATTCCTTCGGTCGTCTGATTCTTTTCGAGCAAAGCAGCTACAATACGCGGCAATGCCAGCGCACTTCCGTTCAGCGTGTGGGCAATTTGCGGCTTTTTCACACCATCTTCGCGGTAACGCAATTTCAGGCGGTTGGCCTGAAATGCTTCGAAGTTGGAAACCGAACTCACTTCCAGCCATTTTTCCTGGGCGGCCGAGTACACTTCAAAATCGTAAGTAAGCGCCGATGTAAAACTCATGTCGCCGCCGCACAAACGAAGTATACGGTACGGCAAACCTAACTTCTGAACCAGACCTTCCACATGCGCCACCATCTGGTCAAGCGTTTCGTATGATTTATCGGGGTTGGCAATCTGAACGATTTCCACTTTATCGAACTGGTGCAAACGGTTCAAACCACGAACGTCTTTCCCGTAGGAGCCGGCTTCGCGACGAAAACAGGCACTGTACGCCGTGTTTTTATACGGAAGATCTTTGGCATCCAGAATCACATCGCGGTAAATGTTGGTTACCGGAACTTCGGCCGTCGGAATCAGGTAAAGATTATCTTCGGTAACGTGGTACATCTGTCCTTCTTTGTCGGGCAGCTGACCGGTTCCAAAACCTGAATCTTCGTTTACCATCAGCGGAGGCTGAATTTCTTCGTAACCTGCTTTGGTGGCTTCAGCTAAAAAGAAATTGATGAGCGCACGCTGCAACTGCGCACCTTTTCCGCGATAAACCGGGAAACCTGCACCGGTAAGTTTAACACCCAATTCAAAATCAATCAGGTTGTATCTGGCTGCGAGTTCCCAGTGTGGCAAAGCCTCGGCCTGCAAGGCAGGTTTTTCGCCACCGGTTTTTACAATTTCATTGTCATCAGCACCTCTACCTGCCGGAACAAGGTCGCTGGGCATATTGGGCAGCTGCACCTGCAATTGGTACACTTTGTCCTCAATGGTTGCAAAATCGGTATCGTATTGTTTGATGTTTTCCTTGAGTTCTGAAGTGCGTTCTTTAGCTGCGTTGGCTTCTTCGTGCTTGCCGTCTTTGAACATCATACCAATTTCCTTCGATAT
>JBKDZK010000271.1:0-12036 GCA_047971205.1 Draconibacterium sp. | reverse complement strand
CAAAAAAAATGAAGACACATCCAGTGCCTATTCTATTCGAGTAATTGACTGTCAAATTCCTTCATACAAAATTTGCAACTGGATAAAACAAAAAAAAATTGAGGATTTAAATTTTATTAAGATTTATATTGAAGGTGCTGAAAGTCTGATCGAAAAAGATATGCAGATACTTTCGGCACAAAAAGATTTGGTTGTGCTTTTGTCGCTGCACCCTCCTTTTTGGGAGAATAAAGAGGAAATTGCGAAAACTGTTGCCGGGTACTGTTCACTTTATGATGTATACACGGTTAATGAGAAAAAACTGGAAATTGACGAGCTGAAAGAAATGATGCTGACCAGTGTCCGCAAACCCAAATGGGGAACCAAATACGGCAATTTTTTCGAAGTGCTCTTAAAGTCGAAGTAATGTTTGCTGAGCTTTCGGATCGTTGGTATTTCTCTGTGTTTCCATTGCTGCAAGAGAAAAGTGATTCAGAAAAGGTACTGCTGTATTTTTTGGATGATTTAAAGTAGAAAGATGAACGTTTATACAAAAGATACAGTGGCTGGTGAGTACGATGCGTATTACACCACGCCTCAGGGGAGGGAGGTCGATAACATTGAAAAGAAGATTATTTCCGGTCTGATGAAAGATATTCCGGCCGGTGAGCTTCTGGAACTGGGATGCGGAACCGCCCACTGGACACATTATCTTTGTGAGCAAGGCTTTCAGGTGACTGCTATCGATGCTTCGGAAGAGATGTTGAAAATAGCCCGCCAAAAGAACATTGGTAAGGCTACTTTTCAAAAAGAAGATGCGGCGAAACTGTCTTTCCCCGACCAACGTTTTTCGTTGATTGTTTCCATCACCATGCTTGAGTTTGTGGACGATGTGGAAGCGGTTTTTAACGAAATCGATCGCTTGCTTTTATCCGGCGGGTATTTGGTGCTGGGATGCTTAAATTCGGAATCGGAATTGGGAAAATACAAAGACAACGACGAGGTTTTCCGCCATGCCCGTTTTTTCTCTTCGCAGGAAGTAACGAAGAGCTTATTGCGGTTTGGGGAGCCAGTGCTTCGTTCGGGAGTTTATTTTTCACCGGCCTTCGATTTACTGGATGGCTCAGAAAAACAGGATACTGTACAGCCGGCCTTTATCGGCGCCCTTGTGCAGAAAAAATAAGCCTTATGGAAATTTCGGTTGAAATTGGCTATTACGCCTTGCAGAATGATTACAATACTCCTGTAATGGAGTTTCTCGGCAAAATTGACAGGCAGCCGGGAATAAGTGTTGAACCCGGAATGATGAGTACATTGATAAGCGGGGAATACAATACTGTGATGACATTGCTGGTACAAACACTGGAGCCGCTTATGGAAAAATACCCTTCGGTGTTTACGCTTAAAATTGCCAATGCCTGCAAAAGCTGCCAAAATCAGGAAAATTAAGGCGAGCTTGGTGAAGATTTATTCCGGGATTTCGTAAATTGACTGACGGCAAAAAAGGCTTTTCGTGGTATGAATTTTGAGAATCCGGAGTTTTGTAAATCAATAGAACTACATGGCCTTTACTAAACAAATCTTACACTATTTATTGGGGGTATTCCTTCTGGTTGTCCCAATAAAGGGCTTTTCGCAGGAGGTAAAGCCAACCGTCGATTCGCTGCAACTTTCTGTTCGGCTTTCCGAAGCCATCTTAAACAACGATACATTAAAAGCCGATAGCCTGATTTTAACTGGGATGGATGTCAACATTGCGGCAAACGAAGGAGTAACGCCGCTGATGTACGCTGCAGAAGAGGGGAACCTGCATTTTATTGAAAAGCTCTTACAGGCCGGTGCCGATGTAAACCAACTTCCAGGAAACAAAATTACTGCTCTGCAAAGTGCCATTGCGGCGAATAAGGTGGAAGCGGCTGAATTATTGTTACAAAACAGTGCCAAGTTAAATACAAAAGACCAGTGGGGAAACACGCCGGTTTTAAATGCCGCACAAAACAATAATTCCGAAATGCTCCGCTTGCTCCTGCGTTGGGGGGCAGATGTGAACCATGCCAATAGCGATGGAAATACCGCGCTTCATTATGCGACAGCCTTTGGCAACGATTCGGTGGTGACTGCGCTGATGGATGCCGGAGCAAAGGCAGATGTGAAAGACAAACAGGGATTCACTCCCCTGATGGTGGCAACTTCAGAGAATTTTAACTCTACCGCGGAATTGCTGGTGAGTTACGGTGCAGATCTGAATGCGGTGAACGATCAGGGGTATTCGACACTTAGCATCGCCATTTTAAACGGAAACGTGTACCTGACAGAACTGTTCTTGCTCAATGGTGCCGATGGGAACCTGCTTTCGCGGGAAGCCAAGGACCACTGGTATTTTTCAAAAGGTACCGGAAAATACATGCGAAAAGTATTGCGGGAAGCGGAAGTAAAACGAAACCTTTCGCCGGTGCTCGAAGATTGGGCGGTAGGTGCAAAGTTCGGATGGATGGACAGTCATCTGACAACGGGTATTTTGGTGGGCATTCGGGAAACCAAGTACAATTTCTGGCTTCAGGCTACCTTTGGTGTTACGCCCTTTGTCTACAGCACGCTGACAGAGATCGGTGGAAAGAAATACCAGTTTTGGCAACGCGATTACCGCCTGGCGATTGAGGCAGATAAGTACTTTGCTTTTCATAAAAGTTTCCGGACAGAATGGGGAATCTGGGCAGGTGTTGAAACGGGCTTTGATTTTGGAAGTTACAGGGGAACCGGCTTCAAACCTTCGTCCGAAGTAAATGTATTCCCGACAGCCGGGGTGTTCTGGCGGCAGGGCTTCACAGAAACAAGACTCGGATATAAAAAGAACCTGTTTCAGGTCGATGAAGCCGGGGAATGGGGCATTCAGTTTCATTTTTATTTTGGGAGGATGTAGCAATGAAAATGACCGCAGTACATGATTTAATTGGGAAGTCGTCGGGCTTAAAAAGAGGAATATTCTTTCTAATACTTTTGCTGGCCGTGATTTCGTGTGAACGGAAATTCGATTTTTTTGAGTTCGACTGCGAAGATTGCTACCAGGAGAAACCTGAATACGGGCCGCTGATTATCTATTTCTCGATCGACGACGAAAACGACTTTGTGCTGTACACAATTTACAAAGGTGATTTTGAGGATTGTGTGGTGGAGTATGCCGACACTGCCTTCTTTAAGGAAGAACAGATCGATGTTCCGGTGGATGAATATTATTCGGTGGAAGCCAGGTATGTAAGCGGTGGTGATACTATTTATGTGGTTGACGGCGATCGCTTTAACCTGAAACGGGAAAACAGCGAATGCGACAAAAAGTGCTACTACTTTAAAGGAGGAATTATTGATGTCAGGCTGCGAAAATGATGATTTGGATGTTCGATATTGAGGCTTTAGTTTTTAACGCAGAATGGACACTTGACCCGGTCTCAAAATAAAATAAAGCAGAGTAATACAAGTTTAACCAAATTGAAACATTATTTTTGAACATTATGCTGTTTTCAATGGTTTGAGAACAAAACTAAATAACAACTCTATGGTAGACAGAATATCAGACCCTATTGGACGATTAATGGGGCTTCGTTATAAATCCCATCCCTGGCACGGAGTAAACATTGGAGCAAATGCCCCCGAAGTAATCACTGCTTTTATCGAAGTGGTTTCAACCGACACCGTTAAATACGAAATTGACAAGGATAGTGGTTACCTGCGTGTTGACCGCCCTCAGAAGTTTTCGAACGTAGTACCGGCGCTTTACGGTTTTATTCCGCAAACTTTTTGTGGAGAGAAAGTGGGCGAATACTGCAACAAGAAAACCGGACGGAAAGACATTAAAGGCGACGGCGACCCGATCGATATTTGTGTGCTGACCGAAAAAGACCTGGCACACGGCGATTTACTGGTAACTGCACGCCCGATTGGCGGTTTCCGCATGATTGACGGCAACCAGGCCGATGATAAAATTATTGCGGTTTTAATGAATGATACCGTTTACGGTCATTTTCACGATGTTTCGGAACTACCCGAGATCGTAATTAAGCGGCTCGAGCACTACTTCCTTACCTACAAAGATATGCCGGGGGTAGACAGCAACACCGAGATTACCACTACCTACGGAGTGGAAGAAGCGCTGGAAGTGATCAAACTTTCGGTGGAAGACTACAATAATAAATTTGCCAACCTCGGCAAATTACTTTCTTAAGAATAGAAGAGTCGTAGAAAGATGATAGAAAAGTGCAGCGCGAGTTGCACTTTTTTTATTTACGAAGCTTTGTCAATGGCCTGGTCGCGCAATTGTTTGACGAGCCTTTTCAGGGCTTTTTTGAAAGCTCCTTCAATGGCTGCGTAGTGGGTCATTTCTTTCCCAACATAGATAAAGAAAACAGCCAGTTGCCGGTCGCCCAGTTGCTGGTAAAATTCGTGTTTATTGAGCCGGTAAGCTTCGCGCATCAGGCGTTTGATACGGTTGCGGCGAACCGCCCGTTTAAAGCTTTTTTTGCTGACACTAAAAGCAGCCTGAACCGGTAGTTGAGTGTTTAACTCCGTTTTCAGGTAAACCACTTTTACGGGAAATGTTAAAAACGATTCGCCTTCAGCAAAAAGTTTTTCAATTACTTTCTGGCTGCAAAGTCGTTCTTCTTTGTTAAACGAAAAAGAGCCGCTGGTTTTTATTTCTTGATTGTTTTGCATTGAAAAATGAAAAGGCCGTCCGATGGTGTTGGACAGCCTTTCAAAAGTATAGATTTTTTCAATTTAATTCTTGTTTACCTTTTTAATGTACTGCTCTAAAGCCATGGTCATTGATGGTGCCTGGGCTGTTGGAGCTTCAATGTCGAGACGCAAACCTGCATCGCGGACTGCTTTTGCCGTGGAGGGGCCAAAGCACGCAATTCGTGTGCTGTTTTGTTCAAAGTCAGGGAAGTTCTGATACAAGGACTTAATCCCCGACGGGCTGAAGAATACCAGGATATCGTACTTAATATCTGCCAGATCAGAAAGATCTGCACTTACGGTACGATACAGGATAGCTTTGGTGTACTTGTAACCTTCTTTATCCATCAGGGTTGGAATTTCCTGTTTGTGGATATCTGAAAGCGGCACCAAAAAGCGTTCACCAGCATGCTTCTTCATCACATTTACCAGGTCGGCAAATTTACCATCGGCATAAAAGATCTTACGCTTTCTGTACACAATGTACTTTTGCAGGTAAAACGCTGTGGCCTCCGAAATACAGAAATACTTCATGGTGTCCGGAATGGTTAAGCGCAACTCTTGTGCAATTCTGAAATAATGATCAATTGCCGTACGGCTGGTGAAGATCACAGCAGTGTGGTCCAGGATCTGAATTCTCGTTTGGCGGAATTCCTTTGCCGGAACGCCTTCCACCTGAATGAAAGGCCGGAAATCGATTTTTAGGCCGTTCTTTTCCGCCAGTTCAAAATATGGTGATTTTGCTGTCTGGGGCTCCGGCTGTGAAACTAAAATGCTCTTGACTTTCAAATTTTTATGCTTTTAATGAAACATATCCCTTCTTATTCAACTACAACTACTTTATAAATTAAAAGCAAGGGTAAAATTTCAAGGGTACAAAGGTATAAAAACAGATAAAATATAGAAAATTGTTTCCTTAATAAAATTATTACCCCCCTCTGAAGTAGTACCAAATTAAATGAAATAACGATTATTAAACCTGCCAAAACAATGAGCAGCGGGTTATTCCAGGGCGAAAAGGAAACCAGTGTAACCAGTGGTAGCAACACCAGGCCCAGTGCTCGGTTAAAATTGTCCACATTAAAAAGATATTCGCTGGTTTCGGCCTGGGTCTCAAACAGTGAGCCCACCGTCAGGTAAACGAGCTTCTTTCCAAAGAAATAAAGCAGTACACCCGCCAGTACAAAGGCAAAATAAGTGATTCCCTTGGCTGAATGAGCCAGGTTAAGTATGTTGAAAGCTTGAAATACAAAAATGGAAAACGTCAGGTAAAAAACGGCATCCAGGCGATAGGCACCGTGCGATGCAGGATAGTTATTTTCCTGTAACATCCTGACAGAGGTCGGATAGTTGATAAGCGACAAAAAGAGGTGCCCGATGTATTTAATGTACGAATACCGGATGGTGGCAAACAACGAAAGGGCCACAAACAAAACTACGACCAACCAGTCGGTTTCAGGGCTTTGCTTTTTGTGCACCGGCAAAACAATATCCGACGCCGGCAATTCTGAATAGGTCAGACTTTCCACATCTTTGGGAAGAAGGTAGCCTTCTGCCAGGATCGGATCTTTGTATCTTGGATGATAACTTTGGCGAACACCTTGCGGCCTTGGAAGCACCGCTTGTTGTGCTTGCTGACTCTGTTTCAGACTTTGGTTCTGTGTCTGTATGGAGTCGGGTTGATATGTTATCAAAGCATCCATTGAGTATTGCGGTGCAAAGATACCATTTTTTGAATTGCCAAATCATGGGAAGAGCACATGTGTACCAACTATAATTTGTAATTTTCCGCTCTTATTCAAGAGAGGAGCTTATGATTTACCTGGCACCTTTGCAAGGTTTTACCGACTTTGTTTACCGGAAAGTATATGCCGAAGTTTTTCAGGGCATCGATGCTTTTTTTATTCCCTATATCACCGTTCAGAACGAGGTGGTTTTAAAAAAGTACGAGCGTGAAATTCTTCCGCCGAATAATCTGCAAAGCCGCGTTGTCCCTCAGATTCTGGGTAAAGATGAAAACGAAATCTGTTTTCTGGCGGAAACCTTGTTGAGCCACGGTTATTCGGAAATTAACCTGAACATGGGATGCCCGTACCCGATGGTGACCAAACGTGGAAAAGGTGCCGGACTTTTACCGGACCCGGAACAGGTTTACCGCATTTTGAATACATATTTTCAGCGTTTTGACAGTGCCTTGTCGGTAAAACTTCGTGCAGGATTGCATGCTTCGGATGAGATGGAACGGATCGTTCCGGTGCTGAATGAGTTTCCGTTAAAGGAGGTAATTCTGCATCCGCGTATTGCCCGTCAGCTGTACAAAGGCGAAACGATTGATACGGCAGTTAATTTTACAATTGCCAACCTCCAGCATCCGCTGGCCTACAATGGCGACATTTTTACGTTGGAAGAATTTCACAGGCGGGAGAAACAGTTTGCTTCCGTCAGCAACTGGATGCTGGGCAGAGGAGTGCTGATGAGTGCTTTTTTACCTTCAGAAATAAAAGGCGTTCAGTGGACCGGGGAGGCAAAACGAGCCGCGTTAATGCTTTTTCATCAAAAGATGGTGGCAGAATACGAAGCAACAACCGATAACCCGGGCAATGCGCTGAATAAAATGCAGCAGTTCTGGATGTATTTTAGTTACCACTTTGCAACGCAGGCCAAAGCTTTTAAACGGATTAAAAAATCGAAAAACCTGGCGCTGTTTAAAGCAGAAGCGGGAAGTATTATCAACAATGAAGCACTGTTTTCGGGAAACAACACACTTAACTGAACGAACAATTTTCGCGTTCGTATTTTTCCATCAGGATCATAAGTAAAAACATTTCTTTCACCTCGTCCTCGCTTTTGGGAGCTTCACAAATTTGAAGAAAGCGATTGAGGGCGTCCCTGTAATCATCGTCAGTTACAATATCATAGATCATGCTGAGTGCCGGTATTTTATTGATCCTGACTAATGTGCATCCAGCCAGTTTTCGGCTGCATTCATTTCAACAATCAACGGTACTCCAATGTTTACCGCATTTTCCATCCCCTCTTTTACCAGCTTCTTCATGGCTTCCAGTTCGGGCTTTACAACGTCGAAGTTCAATTCGTCGTGTACTTGCAGGATCATTTTTGACTGAAGCTTTTGCTTTTGCATTTCGCGGTGAATGTTGATCATCGCAATTTTTATAATGTCGGCAGCCGAACCCTGGATCGGGGCGTTGATCGCATTTCGCTCAGCCATTCCACGCACAACGGCATTGGCCGAATTAATGTCGCTCAAATACCTGCGGCGGCCTTTAATGGTTTCCACATAGCCCATGTCTTGCGCCAGTTTGATCTGCTTGTCCATGAACTCCCTGATTTTTGGAAAATTCTCAAAGTACCCGTCAATCAGTTCTTTGGCTTCTGTTCGCGGGATGTTCAGCCGTTGCGAAAGCCCGAAAGCCGAAATTCCGTAGATGATACCAAAGTTGGCGGTTTTGGCTTTTCTACGCATGTCCGAATCCACCTTGTCTTCAGGTACCTGGTAAATTTTAGCCGCCGTAATGGCATGGATATCTTTGTTCTCGCGGAAAGCACGTTGCATCTCCTCGTCGCCGCTAAGTGCCGCCATCACCCGAAGTTCAATTTGCGAGTAGTCGGCAGAAAGGAAAGTATGCTCACCGTCCGACGGAATAAAAGCTTTTCGAATTTCGCGCCCGCTATCATCGCGAATCGGAATATTCTGAAGGTTGGGATTTACCGAACTCAATCGTCCCGTTGCTGCAATGGCCTGGTTATACGACGTGTGTATCTTTCCGGTTTTCTTGTTCACCAGCAAGGGCAACGCTTCCACATAAGTCGAAAGTAGTTTTTTCAAACCACGGAAATCCAGTATTTTCTGAACGATCGGGTGGCGGTCCACCAGACGGATCAACACATCTTCTGAAGTGGAATATTGCTTGGTTTTTGTTTTCTTTACGTTGGTGTCGATCTTTAATTTTTCAAACAAAATCGGTCCCAGCTGTTTGGGCGATGAAACGTTGAATTCCTCCCCGGCCAGCTCAATAATTTCTTTTTCGAGCTCAATGATTTGCTCGCGCAATACCACGGCATATTGATTTAACTCTTCCGAGTTTAGTTTCACTCCTGCATTTTCCATGCTGGCCAACACCGGTACCAAAGGCATTTCAATGGTTTCGAACAAGTCCCGAACACCCGCCTTGTCAAGATCCGGATCGATGGCAAGTTTCAACTGAAAAGTAAGGTCGGCATCCTCGCAGGCATAATCACGCAGTTTTTCAACCGGTACCGAACGCATCGTGATCTGGTTTTTTCCTTTTTTCCCGATAAGATGCTCGGTGGGAACTTTTTCGTAGTTCAGGTATTGCAGACACAACTGGTCGAGGTTGTGTTTCATATCCGGCTGAATCAGGTAATGAGCCAGCATGGTATCGTAAAGCGTTCCTTTTACTTCAATGCCGTAATTGCTCAAAATCAGGATGTCGTATTTAATGTTCTGCCCGATCTTCATCACCTTTTCATCGGCAAAAACTTCGCGGAACTCATCCATTACTTTTTGTGCCGCTTTTTTGTCTTTCGGAATGGTTACGCAATACGCTTCGTGTGTGCGAAATGCAAACGACATACACACAATTTCGGCGGTGTGGGTATCCAAACCGGTGGTTTCTGTGTCGAAACAAAATTCTTTTTGCACCGATAATTCAGCACGTAAACTGGCACGTTGCATTTCGTTCTCCACCAAATAATATTGATGAGGAACCGACTCGATGTTTTCAGTGCTTTTGATTTCCTGAACTGCTACTTCCGGGGCGCCAAAAAGCGTTCCCTGGAAAGCGGTTTCCACAGCCGGCGGGGCTTCTCCAAGGTTCAGTCTGGTGATTAACGCTTTAAATTCCAGTTCTTCAAACAGCTTTTTCAGGTCTTCGGCGTGCGGCTCTTCGCGAATCAGCTTTTCTTTTTCAAACTCAATCGGAACATCGGTAATAATCGTAGCCAGTGTTTTCGACAGGCGAACCTGCTCTTCATGCTCGATCAGGTTTTCCTTTTGCTTGCCTTTTAGTTTGTCGGTGTTTTGGTAAATACCATCGATGCTGCCAAAATCGCCAATCAGTTTTTGCGCGGTCTTTGGTCCGATTCCCGGACAGCCCGGAATGTTATCGGCGGTGTCGCCCATCAGTCCCAGGATATCGATCATCTGTTCGGCCCGTTCAATGCCATAATTTTCCTTTACCTCGTCAAGTCCCCACACTTCGGCATCGCCGCCGGCTTTCCCGGGTTTGTACATCACCACATGTTCCGAAACCAGCTGAGCATAGTCTTTGTCGGGTGTCATCATGTAAGTGATAAAACCATCCTTTTCCGCTTTTTTGGCGAGAGTTCCAATCACATCATCCGCCTCAAAACCTTCTTTCTCGATGATCGGAATATTGAACGCTTCAATAATCCGGCGAATGTAAGGGATCGACTTGCGGAGGTCTTCTGGCATTTCCTCGCGGTTGGCCTTGTATTCCTTGTACATCTCGTGTCGGAAAGTAGGCGCAGAAACATCAAAAACCACCCCGATGTAATCAGGATTTTCCTTCTCGAAAAGTTGCACAATGGTGTTGGTAACGCCTAGCATTGCCGAAGTATTTAATCCTTTGGAGTTAAAACGCGGATTGCGGATAAAGGCAAAATAACTGCGGTAAATCAATGCATACGCATCTAAAAGAAAAAGTTTTTGCTGACCTGTTTCGGGCATAATTCGAGATTTTACTGATTATCGGATGCAAACCATTCGGCAAACGAAGTTTTGGTTTCGTAAAGCCGCAGGCTAAATAGTGAAACGTTTGAAGGGAAAGCTTGTTGAAGAATACCTGCAAAATAAGTGACCAGATTTTCGGAAGTGGGTTGAAAACCGAGCACGGTGAGGCGTTCGGTAGTCAGAGCCAATGCTTCTTTCTGCGGTGCCGGGGTAAGTGCGTTGATGACCAGTGCATGATCAAAAAACTGGATGATTTTTGTGTTAACGATGTTTTTTAGCTGTCCGAAATCCATCACCATCCCGTCTTCCGGATGACCGGGTTGGTTTTTGGCATCACCTATCAATGTCACTTCCAGTTCGTACGTGTGGCCATGAACGTTTTTGCAAACTCCGTTGTAAGCTAAAAGTGCATGGGCCATTTCAAAATCAAAACGCTTGGTTACCCTTATCCTCGGCATATGTCAGTCCCTTTTTGGTAGTGTGAAAGTAAGGTTTTTTTCAGCAAAACCTGAATAGAAAGTAGCGAAATGCAAACGCAACCATTTTTGTTAAAATTGCGTCCTTTTAATGGAGAGGCAGGTAACAAAAGCAGTGAGTAGAAACAATTGAATCAGTAAAATTTAAGAACGATGAAAATCCGGGAGGCGGTTTTAATGGGGATGCTGGTGTTTTCGGCATGTAGTTCAGGAGACGATGATCATGTTTTTCAGTTGGACAGTGGGCAGCGTTTTATGCTTCAGGAAGAATACGCTTCGGTGGATCATGGATTGAGCATTGGTGTGGAACATGTGAGTGATTCGCGCTGTCCCACCGGCGTTGTTTGTATTTGGGAAGGGGAGGCTACCGTTTATTTGTATGTTAGGACACAGAATGTACAGGAACTGGTGCTGAGCACAGTCCGTCAGCCAAAAGATACGGTGCAGAATTACGAAATTGAACTGGTGGATGTGAGTCCTTATCCCGATATTTCACGCGAGATAGAACAGGAAGATTACGAGGTAACGCTGAAAGTCAGACGAATTGATTCTTAAAACCAAAGGTGTTCAGCCAGAATTTTAAAGCCCATCAGAATTAAAATGATCCCTCCGAGGATAATGGACTGATGGCTGCGTTTGGCGGGAATGTATTTACCGAAAAGCATCCCCAGCATGGAGGCTGTAAAGGTTACAGCACCAATTACCAAAGCGGGTAGAAAGATGGGGAGTTCCAGAAATCCGTAGCTGATTCCCACTATAAAAGCATCGATGCTGGTGGCGATGGAAAGCCCGATCAGCACACTCGTTTTAAACGGATCGAGGTTGTTGAGCGAACCGTTATCTCTGATTCCTTCAAAAATCATTTTACCACCGATAGCCGCGAGTAACCCAAAGGCAAAGCGGGCAACAAAGTAGAGCTTGGGAAAAACCTGGCCATCACCACCGACCAGTATCATCTGGTGGTGGATTACCACATCATGGAAAACCAGACAGACCCGGCGGTTGTCCCGCAAATTGCAAAACACATATTTTCAAAATACAATGTACGGAGTTGGAGTTTCGACAAAGGTTTTTGGCACAGGGACAACAAAGAACTGCTTTCCGCAAATGTAGAACTGCTTG
>JBKDZK010000270.1:0-7164 GCA_047971205.1 Draconibacterium sp. | reverse complement strand
AACCAGTATTAAATTGAACAGATTGTCGGTCTTCTTCCATTCTCGTTTTCCTAACCAACCGCTTATGGCAAGAACCACCGAAACAACCAACGCCAGTAAAACCAACCAGCGAAATCCATTGTGTGCGTGTAATAATCCAGTGTACATAATATATTAGTTTTAGAATCTAACGTTTACCCGGGCTTTTGGTTGAATGAATCGGTAAATATTACTCAATTTTCGTATAAATTCAGAAAGCTGTTCCTTATTAGTGCTTTCTCTGGCAGATATTCGCTATTTTTATTCGCAACCTGAAACTGTCCGCTTTGGGAACAAGGCAGGCAAAACAGATGAAGTAGAAGAGATAATATCAAATAGAATCATTCACCCCGAAGAACTCTAAGACGGTTGGGATTACACCGTGAAAGACTTGAGTGAACGGGAAAAATAGACAGATACAATGCTTTACCGATTTTTAATTTTGATAGCGATGGTGGGACTGCTGGCGGCTTGTCAGTCAGAACCCAAAAAAGGAACACCAAAAAAAATGAAGATCATCATTGATACAGATGCCAATAACGAACTGGACGACCAGCATGCCTTGGCCTATGCTTTTTTGAACCTTGATGTTTTTGATGTGGTAGGTGTAACGGTTAACAATACTGCGAATGGATTTGGAATTAAGGGACAGTACGATGAGGCATTGCGGATTATTCGTCTGTTCGATTTGGAGGAGAAAATTCCTCTTTTTATGGGAGCCGACAGCAATTATGTGGATATTCTTCCGCACATCAGCGATACCTTGTTCGACGGGCAACCAGCGGTGGATTTCATCATTCGAGAGGCAATGAAGATGAAGGACGAAAAGCTGGTTTTAGTTCCGGTTGGCAAGCTTACCAACATTGCTCTGGCCATTGCCAAAGAACCTTCAATTATAGATAAAGTCCGGATTATCTGGCTCGGAAGCAATTATCCGAACCCGGGAGAATATAACCTGGTAAACGATGTTTCATCGGTGAATCCGGTGATTGAATCGGGAGCACCTTTCGAAATCGTTACAGTGCGATATGGCGACAGTACAGCTACCGATGCAGTTCGGGTCACACCTGCCGAAGTAGATGAATTTCTGGCCGGAAAAGGGCCGGTTTCACCCCATACAATCACTGGTCGCCATGGGGGCGAATTCAATTCCTTTGGCAATTACGCCAAAAACCTGTTCGAGCATGCCCACATGCATGGCTATCCGCCATCGCGTGCTTTGTTCGACATGGTTGTGCTGGCTGTTTTGAAGAATCCCGAATGGGGAACAAAACATGAAATTCCGGCACCCAAACTCATCAACCATGCCTGGGAAGAACAACCTGACAATCCGCATAAAATTATTTACTGGGATACTTTTAACAGGGATGCCATTGTGAATGATCTTTTCTCGCTGATGGAGAAAACGACGCCAAAGCAATAAGTAAGGGGGAAATGCAGGAACTGAAAAAACAACTGGAAGTATTGCTGGCCGGTTATTTTAGGGAGTGTTGTGCCGACTTTCCCAAAGGGAAAATGGAGGCCTCGGAATCTCCCGATTTCATTGTAAAGCTGAAGAACAGTCACCGGTTGGGAATCGAATTGGTGCGCCTGAACCCCGGAAGTGCTGATGTGCCGGATGAGCGCGAGGCTGAGCAAAACATTATTCTGGAAGAATTGATTGACGATGCCCGCGAGTTGTTTGAGCAAAATTCGGAGGTAAAACTGTTTGTGAAGTTTCTTTTTAACAAGAAGCATCCGCCATCTCCGGAAACGAGCCTGGTAACAGTAGCACGCGCAGTTAATGCAATCCGCAACAGTATTCGCGGCAAGAAGCCCGGAAACCTTTTTTATCTGGTTATTCCGAAAGAAAAATTACCCGAGGGACTGGACGAGATTTTGGTGGCACATCATCCGGGACTGGAAGCTTCGGTTTGGGAACGTTCCAACAACCTGGGGATATCCAAAAATGTAATTCACGACATTTTGAAGTCGATAGAAAAGAAGGAAGAAAAATTACGTTTGTACAAAAAACAAAGGCTGGAATCGTACTGGCTGCTCATTACTACCGACCGCCTGCGCGGCCAACGGAATTACAACATCCGTAACCAAATTGCCAATCAGAACTTTCAATCCGATTTCGAGGGCGTTTTTTTGTTCGATTTGTTTCGTTCCCATGTTTTCAGGCTGGTATAAAATAGAGCTCGAAAGGCTGTTCCCTCAACAAAAACAATTTAAATAAAAATCAACGAAAGCAAATAAATAAAGGCCATGCTTACCACTCCTTGCAGAAGGGTGGCTGTGGTATGTGTGCGGTAGCCGGTTTTTACATCCATTCCCGAAAACTGGGTGACCACCCAAAAAAAGCTGTCGTTGGCATGCGAAATGGTCATTGCTCCGGCACCGGTTGCCATAACTGCCAGCACCTTTCCATACAATGAATCAAGACCGATACTGCCCAGCAACGGAGCGATCAGTGCCGAAGTTGCTACCAACGCCACGGTTGACGATCCCTGTGCGGTTTTAAAAACGGCTGCTATCAGAAAAGGGAGAAAAATACCCAGCTGGTAGCCAGCGAGCAGGTTGCCGAGTGTTTCGCCAATGTGAGTTTCTTTTAAAATGGTTCCGAATGCACCTCCTGCCCCGGTAATCAGCAAAATGGGCGCAGCAGCAACAATCCCTTCGCCGATCCATCCGGTAAGCGTTTCGCGATCAAATTTTGGGAAAAGCAGGAAGGATAGAAACAAGCCAATCAGCAACGCATTTACGGGTTGCCCGGCAAAATTCAGAATTTCGTATAAAACACCCTGTCCGAGCGGAAGCGATGGATAAGTAGCCACCGACCGGAAAGCGATCAGAAAGATGGGTACCACAATGGGCGAAAGTGCTTTTATGCCGGATGGTAGTTGAAGTTTGTCCTGCGTGGCAGCCGGAATTTCTTCGGTATCTTCTGCCACGGTAAAATGCTTTCCCGTAAAAGAAGCCCAGAAATAACCGGTGACCATGGCAATTAAGGCAACTCCAAGTCCGAACAAAATAACAAGCCCCAGTTGGTCTTCGAGCCCCAGGTTCCCCGCAGCTGCAATTGGACCGGGCGTAGGAGGAACAAAGGTGTGGGCAGCATACAAACCCGTAGCAAGCGCTATGGAAAGCGCCACCGATGGTTTGCCGGTTTTTTGCCGGATCGATTTTTTCAGCGAGGAAAGAATAATGTAGGCCGAATCGCAGAATACAGGAATCGAAACCAGGTAGCCAATGATCGACATGGCCAGCGCCGGGTAACGTTTCCCTACCAGTTTCAAAACCAGGTCGGCCAGTTTTATGGCAGCATTCGATTTTTCGAGTATGGTACCGATAATGGTGCCCAGAATGATTACGATCCCGATGTAAGCCATAATGTTGCCAAAACCGGTGGAAATGCTTGCCGCAATATCTCCCGCCGGAAGTCCGGCCAGTGCGCCGGCCAGGTAAGAGGCCAGTAACAGCACCAGTAAAGGGTGCATCTTCAGTTTTGTAGTTCCAAGAATAATGAACAACACGGAAAGCAGTAAAACCGCAATCAGGCCAATAGAACCGGTCATAAGAAATAGAATTATAGGGTGGAGAAATTGGGAACGTTTTCGATGAAATGAATCGGAACTTCAGCAAGAAAGCCTTTTAGCCACTTCGCACAATATTTCATGCCGGCTTCTTCTGATTTTATAAAATTGCATCCCAGTTCAACGGCTTTTTCCAGAGTGGGCATATCGGCAAACATACAAACGGCAATGCCTTTCAATGGTGTTTGCGGATCGCCGGCTTTGTATACATCCACGGTTTTACTCATCCAATCGCAGGTAACATGCTTTTTGATTTGCTCCACCACATCGTCGGGCGTTTTGGGTTGCATGCTTTGTGCAAAGCTGAAAAACGAGATCAGTGTAAGGAGAAGGATGATTGCTCTCATTGGTATTGCCGGTTTTAGTTATCGGGCGTTAAAAATAGTGGTTCTGTGTTTAGTTTCCTAGCGTTCATTTACGCAAATCGGCATGGAAAGGGCAGATATTTTTAAATTACTCATTTACGAATTGAATGGTAAAAAACTGCTTCCGGTATAAAAAAGAGGAAGGCCAAGTAACAGGTTTCATTCGTATTTTGTTTCCGTCAAAGGATATTCTATTTTTAGGGGCGAACCTGGTTAGCGAACTGGGAATACTGCGGAAGTGAACGATAAAATCCGCAAAGTATTTTTGCTGAAAATCTGGAGATGACGAAATAAACTTAAACAATACAATATGAAACGTGTGGCAGTTATTGGCTTTGGCTTTATGGGGATTATGCACAGCCGCCAGTTGTTGGTTAGCGAAGGAGTTGAATTGGTTGCCATTATTGAAAAGGATGTGGCCTCCGTTGCGAAAAAGCTGAATGAACAGGTGGGGAATTTTACTGTAGGTGAAGTGGACAACAGTGCATTGCTGAAGCTTCCGGTTTATAGTTCGCTAGCCGACTGTTTAAAAGAACAGCAGCTCGATGCGGTGCATGTTTGTGTCCATACCGAATTGCATTATCCACTGGTGAAAGAAGCCCTGAACAACGATTTGCATGTATTGGTGGAAAAACCATTTGTGCTGGATGTGGAGCAGGGAGAAGAACTGGTGGCACTGGCTGCCGAAAAGAAGCGGGTTTTAATGGTGGCTCACGTGGTTCGTTTTATGTCGCCTTACCAGAAATTGCATGGCTTTATTGAGACAAAAGAATACGGCGAACTAAAGTTTCTGTCGCTTTCCCGTTTCTCTGGGGTGCCGCAATGGGGGCAATGGCTCGAAAAGCAAAAGAATTACGGAATTTCAGGCGGCGCTCTTTTCGACCTGGTTATTCACGATATTGATTTTGCTGCTTTTGCGGTGGGTGTTCCTTCTGAATTAAGCAATAAAACAATCCTTCCCGGGAATTTAAGCCGCCATGATTATGTGTCGGCCACCTGGCATTATCCCGAATCGGATTTGGTAGTGCGGATCGAAGGCGGAAATGTATTTCATGCCCGTTTCCCGTTTCGGGCTGAGTACACCGCAGTATTCGGGCAGGCAACGGTGAGTTTTTCTACTTCAGATGCGGAAAATATCCTTGTTTCCAGTCATACAGAACAGACCATGATTCCTGCAAATGATTTGGGAGATGGTTATTTTAATGAAATTCAGTTGTTTTATGCTGCCTTGCAAAAGGGAGAGCTTCCGGTAAAATACAGCCCTGAATCGGCATTGGAAACCATACGCTTGTGCTATCGTCACGCAGAATGAATTCTGTTTTAGGCATAAAAAAACCGTCGATTATCCCGACGGTTTTTTTTGTTAAAGCGTATCTATTCGCCTGTTCTTTTATTCTACTTTATCCAGTGGACCATAACTGATATTCAGCTTGTTCCAGCTCTGGGTTAAATTATCCATTGCTTTACGAAACCTCGCGTAATCTTTGTTATCCTTGTTGGTCCAGCCGGTTTCGGCGTAGGCTGCAATTCGGGGATAGGTCTGACGCTCCACATCTTTATTGGTCGGTGTCCATTCACTCCACATCTGGCAACCTAACCCAAAAATATTTTTATGATATTCTTCGTTCAGATCCTCCGGAATTGGGTAAAAACCATAAGCTTTCTCGAGGCTGATATTTTTGTAAGAATAATCTAAATAGGTATTTGAATGCAGGGAATTGACAATGCTGTATCCCTTTTGGGCAGCATCGGTGATCAGGTTAATATCACCTTTCCAGAAATGAACCACCACATTCTTAGCCAGTTCGGTTTCAGCTTCCTTGTCGTCCTTTTTTTCCTCGAAACCTTTGTGGATATTAACTCCCATAATTTCGTTCCATCCCATCATTCTCCGGCCCTTGCTCTCAATAAACTTCGAAATTTTATTGGTAAAGGCAATCTGTAAATCTGCGGGCGTATTAATGCCATTCTCTTTCATGTACTGTTGTACATGTTTCGACTCTTCCCATACTTTGTAGCCTACTTCATCGCCACCAATGTGAATGACTTCGGAAGGAAATAGCTCAAACAATTCGTTTAACACGTCTTTTACAAATTGCTCTACCTCCGGTTTTGTAACATCGTAATTGTCGTAATGACGGCCAAAGGTAACCGGTACATCAATGTCTTTTCCGGCTGTTCCCAACCATGTATATGCCGCTATTGCAGCACTCGAATGGCCCGGCATTTCAAATTCAGGAACAACGGTTATGTTTCTTTCGGCAGCATATTGTACGATCGCTTTAATTTGTTCCTGTGTGTAAAACCCGGAATGCGGTTCACCAGCTGTTTTTCCGCTTTTCCATGTTTCGATCTCTGAATCGTCCCGTGTGCCGCCAACTTTGGTAAGTAAAGGATACTTTTTGATTTCAATGCGCCATCCGGCATCATCAACCAGGTGCCAGTGGAAGACATTCATTTTGAGTTTTGCCATTTGGTCGAGCACTTGTTTTACAAATGTTTCGCCATGGAAATAACGCGATTCATCGAGCATGTAGGCGCGCCATCCAAAGGCAGGTACATCCTCAATTTCAACGGCCGCTACTGTGGCTTCATTTACCAGTTGCAGTAACGTTTGGACACCGTAAAATTGTCCTTTGGAACCGTTGGCCTTAATCGTAATCGTTTTTTTCTTTGCAACTAAGCGGTAACCTTCTTCTCCCAGATTATTGGGTTGTTCAGCGGGTTGAAATACAATTTGTGCACCTTTCCCGGCTTCAATCCCCTGCGCGTTTAATTCATACGTCAGGTATTCAGCATGGTTTGTCTCGCCAATAATCTGAAAACCTTTAGCCAGATTAACACAGCCTTCACCTGCTTTTAATTGGTTGGGGTAGGGGATAATTTCAATGGCTTGATTAGGGCAGTCATGAGTAGTACACGAGGCCATAAATACTGCTGCTACTGCAATAATCAGTAATCTTAGTTTGCTCATAATATTGTTTTGATTCTTTATTAGTATTCAATGGATATAATTTCCATGTAAAGCTAATATCTTTTGAATAATCTTAATCTAATAATTCCCCTTGGCTATGCCATGGGATTCCGCTTTTTCTCCCTCATTGAGGGGAGATGTCAGCCTCTATGGCTGACAGAGGGGTGAAATAAAGAAAATTCGGTTTTCAGCGATTTAGCTGAAATGAAGTTGGCGTAATACTCCTTGG
>JBKDZK010000269.1:0-3368 GCA_047971205.1 Draconibacterium sp. | reverse complement strand
ACCATATTATTTGTCCCAATCGAATCTACCCAACTTCGTAAGATTTGTATCGATGATACAACACAGCTTTCGCAGTGTCTTCTAGAGAAGCGGCATACGAGGAGTTTTTCCTGATTGTTAGCGAAAATATCACAAATTGGCATGGTGTTATCAATGGAATCTTTTACTTTTGTATTTCTGATTGAAATATTATTATTCAGTATGTTTGCTACAAAATTGAACTCGTATGTAGCAAGCTCATTGTCTTTGGATAGTTGACTTATACTGATTTCTTTGTCGTTGACTTTTTGCTTTAATTTCTGGTACCGGACTAAAATAACGGCATTGGTTATCAGTAAAACACCACAAACTGCGGCTAGGGGTATTTCCCTTTTCATTTCTAAAAATTTCTCAATTTAAACAAAACCAAAACCGGATTGTCATTCTCAGTGAGATCTTTGAGTTTCAATTTATCTTCATCACAGATAATCGTACTGTTGGCAATAAACGGTTCTTGTCCATTTGGATAATATGCAGAAATAAAATAGTTGCCCGACGTCCAACTGGGAAAAGCCATAGGGGGCATCTCGTTAGAATCAAAATTTGCTGTTGTCCCTCCTATTAAATTGCCCGATTCTTTATCCCTGTAAACTACCAGGCGGACCTTCTCGAACCAGTTGTCCAAATAAACTACATCATGGGAATAAGTATGGTTGTACTGACCTAAAAAGAAATAATAGTCGTTGTTGTTTATTGCACGCTTAAACTGTTCATTCGTGCCCCTTAAATACATGTCAGGAAGCCTCTTTTTCCCATATTCCAAAAGGTACCTTGCAGTCAATCTATTTGTAGCTTCGTTGTACTGAAAGATAGTGTCGGTATAATGATGTGTTATGTTCAACGTGCTGTTGTTGAACAAAAGCTGTGATGCCCCCAAGGTAGTGGCATAAAGCGATTTCGGGATGCCTGCCGATACTAATTTAAAATTTTTGTCGGTAACTATAAGCGTGTATTTTTCAAAAGTACCTAAATGCACATTCCCTTGTCCTCCTTCTAAAACTTTAAAAACATACCCGTTGAGCGTTACTGAAAAATTGTAAGCTCCAAAAGGCAACCTCTCCTGACGGATAAATTCTCCCAACGGGGTATAATGCAACAAAAAAGAATGCTGATAAGCAATCAGTTCATCGTTTTCTTTGTCAAAATCAATATCAAATAACCTGAAAAGTTCCCCCGGCCCTTTACCAGCAGTTATCCTCTTTACAAATTTCCCTTGACTATCGAAGACAACGATACCTCCACCAAGAAAATTATCATGGACATAAATGTGTGTATCAGTTAGCAAAACTTTTCGAATATCATCGAGCAATCCCTTATCTGTTGTTTCCAGAGGTATTAATTTTACTTCTTTTACTAACGATCCAAAATCAAAAGATTGTTTTCCGAGAAAGGGGTTTAAATCTATAACAGACATGGAATCAGAATTGATTTTAAGGATTTTTGTATTATCGAGTTTTAACGAGGAAATTTGTTCCTGGGTAAAACGTTGTTCATTTTCTTTTTTGTTTTGACAATTTGTCAGGAACACGAGCAAAATGATAAGTGTATATTTTTGCATTGTTTTTCAGGGTTGAGGAAAAGGTGTTTACCCTTTGGAGGAGTAAACACCTATCCGTATAAATATTAACAGCCAGCCGAGGTACAATTGGTATTGCCATATATACAGCGGACATCAGTCCTGCCAGAAGGGTTTACCTGTTCATGGGAACCACTTCCCGAAGCAGATCCCGAGTACCCACCACCACTTCCGCTGGCACTTCCGCTGCCAGAACTAGATTCGTATATTGGGCAAGGTTGTTCTTTTGCGAGTTCGTCTTTCCAAAAACCTTGTCCTTGACTAAAGTTAGACCAACCACCCCATTCAGCACTAATCGGTGACGAACCTGAGTTTGAACCGCTGCTGTTTGTCTGCGCCACCGCTTCATCGCTTAGCAGCACAAAAGGGTCGTCGAGCGTAACTTTTGCGTTAAGGGCCAGGGCGGCCAGGAACACCGCCGCGGCCAGCCAGTTTGTTGCGGTTTTTGTTTTTTTGTTCATTTTGTTTTGCTTTAAAGGTAATGATTGTTTTGTGGACTATTGATTAGGGGACAGCCAGTTTGTTGCATAACATTCGTATAAAACGACAATTGGGTTATTTTCAGAGGCCAAATCTTTTGATAAACTCTGTGCCACGGGAATTGTCCCGTCTTTGAGGTTGGCAATGAATTCTTCCAAATTGTTCCCTTCGGCTTCAAATGCCGAGACAAAGCTGTTTTTATAGGTACTGAAAAAACGCCGGAACCCGGTGGACAACGTTATGTCGACAATAATAGGATGACGGGTACATATATTTGAGCCCGTTCTTTTATCATAAAAAAACACATGTGTATCTCCATGGTTATGGAAGCGGAACGTTACCAAATCATCGGTTTCGATATAGTTGTTTACCCCGGTAAACCTTTTGCTCCTCGAAAAGAAATCGAGGAGTTCAAGCGGATCTACTATCTGGTTCATTTCCTGCATTTCTTGTGCACTGATTTTGTTCTTCGTCGATATGGCCATAAATGGCGATACAGTATTTCCGTCGATAGAGAAAATAGTATCCATAAACGGTTGCATAAATTTCACGTTAGTTGAAGTAGTGCAAAACGGGTTCGTAGTGCTTAACGGCATGGAAAACCCATGGTTGTATTTGTCGTAAGGCATCCATTGTTTCAGCAACTTTCCGCGACCATCGATAGATGTGAGCAGACATTTTGACGGGTGTCCGTAAAAAACCGGATGGCTTAAATATGTCGTCCCGTTGTAGCTCGAAATACTGTTTGGGGAACCGTGGTTGTATAAACCGATGTCGCGGACATGGGACCCATTTGTGGCGAATATCGCTATTTTCCCTAAGCCCAAGATTTTTACTTGATTGAACTGCCGGTCGATATCGAAAGAAATGGGCGTATTGATTTCTCCGGGGCCATTACCCAATTTGCCGATTTTTCGTACAAATTTACCGTTCAGGTCAAATACAAACAAGGATTTGGCAACTAATGCATCCAAAATGTAAAGGGTATCGTTGCATATTATCATTTGGTCTATTTTCCCGATCAGGCAATCCCGGTTTGTTTCAAGCGGGATTATTTTGAAATCGCGAAAGATCGATGAAAACAAAACCGTACCATTTGTGTTTAATTCATCGATATTGATCTCGATCAAGTTGTTGTTTTTAGCTGTTTCGCTAATTTTGGTGTTAGTGCTGCCCTGGCATGTTACAATACAATAAACCAAAGCGGTATAGATCGCAACATTCGAAACTTTGTTTTTCATCCGTTTATAATTGTTTGTTTTTTGGCAACAGA
>JBKDZK010000268.1:0-7781 GCA_047971205.1 Draconibacterium sp. | reverse complement strand
ATAAGGGGGCAGCAAATTATGCAATTCTAAGATCAGTATGTGACACTGCAATAAAAAATAACCAAAACCCGTTGACGCCATTCAAATTAGCTGCTACATTGGATAGACCTGAATAGATACGATTATCCAAACAAAAAAGAAATGTTAAAAATACAACGAAAAGATTATTTGGAATTATTCCAGTTAGTCAGGACCTTAAGTTAATGACCTACTCCGTTTTAGCGGTCATTTACATCGCACTCGACCGCGAACATGCCATTCCGTTTGTAGTTGGGCTGATGTTTTTATACCTGGTTTATTCATTTTTTGAAGTAAAAGAGGTCTCCAAAATAAACCGCTTAACTCGAAAATAATTTTGCCTTAAGCCAACAACTTCCTTCATGCAATCCCTCTCATAAAAAGGTTCTTAAACATTATTAATTCTTTTTTGAAATTCAGGAATTTCAACCCATGGTCAGGATTTTCTGCTAAATTTGCAGACGAACAATTAAATCTCTCAAAAAATTTTGTGCTTGCATAGAACAAATCCCTTGTCTGTTGGTTTGTTTCTGTGTCGATAAACAGATTGAATAAAGAATATAATTGAATAAACCATGCTTAAACTTTCCAAAAGTTACGTCATAACTGTGGCATTTTTGTTATTCAGTTTTAGTGCTTTATTTGCACAACACACCAACGAGGGAGAACATGCCCAGGCATCGGAAAGTCATGCTGCCGCTTCGCACGAGGAAGCTTTTAGTGCCGGCGATTTCGTGATCGACCACGTTTCTGACTCTTACGACTGGCATATCACTTCATGGGGCGAAACCCATGTCAGCATTCCCTTGCCCATTATTCTTTACAGCAAACACCCGGAACTGCACGATGGAAAAGCATTTCATGTGTTTATGTCTTCGAAATTCCATCACGGGCACGATGCCTACAAAGGCTTTAAAATTTCGCAAAGCGAAGATTTCAAAGGCAAAATTGTTGAACTGGATGCCAACGGCCACGAAATCGGGAAACCGATTGATGTATCCATAACCAAAGCCATTGCAGGTGTTTTGGCTTCGGTGGTTATCCTGTTCTGGTTATTGTTTTCGATGGCCCGCTCGGCCAAAAGAAACAAAGGCAGAGCACCCCGCGGAGTGCAGAACCTGCTGGAGCCGATCATTCTTTTTATTCGCGACGAAGTGGCAAAACCCGCCATCGGGGAGCACAAATACGAAAAATTTATGCCTTTCCTCTTGTCGCTGTTTTTCTTTATTCTGATCAACAACTTTATGGGGCTTATTCCCCTTGTACCATTTGGAGCCAACGTAACCGGAAATATAAGTGTAACCATGGTTTTGGCCTTGTTTACCTTTTTTGTTACCACCATCAACGGAAACAAACATTACTGGAAAGAAATTTACAATCCTGATGTTCCGTGGTGGTTGAAATTCCCGATACCATTGATGCCGATTGTTGAACTTTCAGGGGTAATTACCAAGCCGTTTGTACTGATGGTGCGACTCTTTGCCAACATGATGGCCGGTCACCTCATTGTAATGGTGTTCATCAGCCTGATTTTTGTTTTCGGTAGTTTATTTGGACCGGCAGTAGGATTGGGAGCAAGCCCGGTATCCATCGTCTTCTCGGTGTTTATCCTTTTGCTCGATGTCTTGGTATCGTTTATACAAGCTTATGTTTTTACGCTGTTGTCGGCGCTCTATTTCGGAATGGCGACTTCAGATCATCATTAATATTAATACTTAAAGTAAAAAGCTATGTTATCAGCTATTTTAACAGTATTGCTACAAGCGGCCGCCGGAGCTGCGGTGGGTAAAGTGGGAGCAGCCATTGGTGCAGGTTTGGCAGCAATTGGAGCTGGTATGGGTATCGGTAAAATCGGTGCCAGTGCCATGGAAGCCATTGCCCGTCAGCCCGAAGCAAGCGGTGACATTCGGTCAAACATGATTGTATCGGCAGCTTTGATTGAAGGTGTTGCCTTCTTTGCCGTTATTGTTTGTATCCTGATCGTTTTTGTATAGCAAAAAACTTTGGCAGCCATCCCGGGGATTGCCCGGGATGCTGTTGCCACAATGAACGAGTAAGTTGTATTAAAGCATAAAAAGGTGATTGTTTGACTGAGATAACTCTCCCTCACTCCCTCTCTTTCAAAGAGAGGGAAGATTCGCCGGCAGACGAATCAGGGTGAGTAGAATTTCAGGAATCAACACACGAAGTTGAATAGAGACTTTTAAAAAGAAGAAACTATGGGATTAGTAATGCCGAATCCGGGTACCATTATCTGGATGATTATCATTTTCGCGATTGTACTTTTTATCCTGAAAAAGTTCGCCTGGAAGCCGATTCTGAATGCTTTGAAAGAACGCGAGGAATCGATTGCCCATGCCCTGAACTCGGCCGAAGAAGCCAAAAAGGAAGTAGCAGGATTAAAAGCTGACAACGAAAAAATTATTACCGAAGCCCGTCGCGAAAAAGACGCCATTCTAAAAGAGGCCAAAGAGTTAAAAGATAAAATTGTGGCCGAGGCGAAAGAAAAAGCCGCCCAGGAAGCACAAAAAACCATCGACGAAGCACGTCAGCAAATCGATGCTGAAAAAACGGCCGCCATCAATACCATCAAAAAGCAGGTAGCCGAACTTTCGGTGATGATTGCAGAAAAAGTGATCCGGAAAGAACTGGCCGAAAAAGGAGAACAGGGAAAAATGGTAGATGGTCTTATCGACGATATCAAGCTGAATTAAGGTTATGGATCAAAGTGCAATAAACGTTCGTTACGCCAAGGCATTCTTTTCCACGGCCAAAGAGAAAAAGCTGCTCGATACACTCAAGGCAGATATTCATTCGGTTTTGGAGATATGCCATTCGGTACCTGATTTTGTTCTGTTGCTGGAAAGTCCGGTTGTAAAGACTTCCAAAAAAGCAGCATTGATCAAACAGATTTTTGAAGGCAAGGTCAATCCCTTAACCCTGAATTTTCTGCTGCTGATCGTGGAAAATAAACGCGAAGTTTTTATTTCCGGCATCTGTAGAAATTTCCTTGATCTATCCAAAAAAGATCAGAACATACGGTCGGCAGTGCTTACTACCGCTTCGGAAGTAAATGCGGCCACCCTTCAAAAAATACAGGAATTGCTCGAAAAAGAGCTGAATGCCACCATCGAGCTGAGCACACAGGTAAATCCGGAAATACTGGGAGGCCTGGTTTTGCGCCTCGACGACAAACAGTACGATGTCAGCGTGGCTTCTCAACTCAGGAAAATCAAGCAAAACCTTTTGGAAACTGAATTATAAAACGTAGTCAACAAAGAAAAACAAGATAGAACATGGCGAATATAAAACCTGCTGAAGTATCTGAAATTCTCAAGCAACAACTAGAAGGATTTAAATCGGCTGCCGAGTTGGAAGAAGTGGGCACCGTTTTACAGGTAAGCGATGGAATTGCCCGCATTTATGGTTTGTCGAATGTAGAGGCCAACGAAATGATCGAATTTGACAGTGGTGTGAAAGGGATCATTCTTAACCTCGAAGAAGACAACGTTGGAGCCGTTCTGTTGGGGCCTACCGAAGAAATCAAGGAAGGTGACACTGTAAAACGTTTGCGCCGTATTGCATCCATCCAGGTAGGCGAGAATTTGCTGGGCCGCGTTATCAATACTATCGGCGAAGCCATCGACGGCAAGGGAGCCATCCAGGGCGAACTTTTTGAAATGCCGCTCGAACGCAAAGCGCCGGGGGTTATTTACCGCCAGCCGGTAAAACAACCGCTTCAGACAGGATTGAAAGCCATCGACGCCATGATCCCGATCGGACGTGGCCAGCGTGAGTTGATCATCGGCGACCGCCAAACCGGTAAAACCGCTGTGGCCATCGACACCATCATCAACCAGCGCGAGAATTTTGAAAAAGGAAAACCGGTTTACTGTATCTATGTGGCCATCGGGCAAAAAGGCTCAACGGTAGCCAACATTGCAGCTACCTTAACCAAAGCCGGCGCCATGGATTACACCGTAATTGTTGCTGCTACAGCTGCCGATCCGGCCGCCTTGCAGTTTTACGCACCTTATGCAGGTGCCGCTATCGGTGAATATTTCCGCGATACCGGCCGCGATGCCTTGATCATATACGACGACCTTTCAAAACAGGCCGTTTCGTACCGCGAAGTTTCCTTGCTGCTTCGTCGTCCTCCGGGCCGCGAAGCCTATCCGGGTGATGTATTTTACCTGCACTCCCGTCTTTTGGAGCGTGCTGCGAAAATCATCGAATCGGATGATATTGCCAAAAACATGAACGACCTGCCCGATTGTCTGAAAGACAAAGTAAAAGGTGGCGGTTCGCTTACTGCTCTTCCGATTATCGAAACACAGGCCGGTGACGTTTCAGCGTATATCCCAACCAATGTAATTTCGATTACCGACGGACAGATCTTCCTTGAATCGAACCTGTTCAACTCGGGTATCCGCCCCGCGATTAACGTAGGTATTTCGGTATCTCGTGTAGGTGGTAATGCGCAGATCAAAGCCATGAAGAAAATTGCAGGTACGCTGAAACTGGACCAGGCTCAGTTCCGCGAACTCGAAGCGTTTTCGAAGTTTGGTTCCGACCTGGATGCGGCCACCAAACGGGTGCTCGACAAAGGACGCAAAAACGTGGAAATCCTGAAACAGGGACAGTATTCGCCGATGAAGATCGAACACCAGGTGGCTATTATCTATTGCGGAACAAAAGAACTGCTTCGCCAGGTTCCGGTGGAAAAAGTAAAAGCTTTTGAAGTTGATTTCCTGGAAGCCATGGAAATGTCGCACCGGGCAACGCTGGATGAATTAAAAGCCGGTAACATCAATGCTGAAATCGAAGAAGTGATTCGGAAAGTAGCAGCTGAAACGGCAGAGAAATACAAACAATAAGGACTGATTTATTGAGGGATTGAGGGACTGATTTCAGTCCTTCTCCACATCAATCATTCAATCAATACAATATGGCTGGATTAAAAGAAATACGTACCAGGATAGCATCGGTAAAAACCACGCGGCAGGTGACAAGTGCCATGAAAATGGTTTCGGCGGCCAAGCTCAAAAAAGCGCAGGACGCCATTATGCAGATCAGGCCTTACGCCGAAAAGCTGCACGAGATTCTGACCTCCCTGAGCGCCAGCCTCGAAAATGTGGAAGATTCGGTTTATACCCAGCCCAGGCATCCCGAAAAGGTGCTGATCATCCTGGTGGCTTCCAATCGTGGATTGTGTGGTGGTTTTAATACCAATATTGCCAAAAAAGCCATTGAACTGGCCAATTCAAGCTATTTCAACCAGCTGCAAATGGGCAAACTCGATTTTATGTGTATCGGAAAAATCGGGCAGCGCAATTTAAAACACCGCGGCTACAGTGTGGTAGCCGATGAGAACGACCTGTACAACGAACTTACTTTCGAGAATGTATCCAGGATTGCCGAAGAAGTAATGAAAGCTTTTGAAGAAAAGAAATACGACCGGGTAGAACTGGTTTACAACCAATTCCGGAATGCAGCGGTTCAGATACAGGCAACCGAGCAATTTCTTCCGGTAGAAATGCCCGAAGAAACCGGTGATTCTGCCAATTACGATTTCATTTACGAGCCTTCAAAAGAATACATTATTCAGGAATTGATACCCAGATCGCTGAAAATTCAATTCTACAAGGCTTTGCTGGATTCTCACGCTGCCGAGCACGGTGCGCGTATGACCGCTATGCACCAGGCCACCGATAACGCAACTACTTTGCTGGGCGATCTTACCCTGCAATACAACAAAGCCCGCCAGGCAGCCATTACCGGCGAAATCCTGGAGATTGTGGGGGGCGCCGAAGCATTAAAAGGATAACTATTGAATACTGTAAACAAGAAGAGGCTGTATAAAAAGTTCTTTTGTGTTAGATTGAACTTACGATCTGTAAGTAACCACCAGGGTTTTCACCCCTAAATCCCCTATTGGGGACTTTAAGCCTCGCCCTTTAGGGGAGGTTTGGAGGGGTAGAATCAAAGTCGATCATAAATTATAAGTTTCTTTTAAAATAATATGACTTTTTGGACAGCCTGTTTTTTATGGATTTTTGGTTATCACCCTATTTCACAACAGGAAAACTACTTCCAGACAACTCTGGTGTTCGAACAAGTGGCTTCGGAGTTCATCCAATCAATCCCGTTTATGTTCCAAGCGCTTTGGTAGTTAAATCTGCTATCTCTGCCTTACAAAAATCGAATCTTGCTGATCATTCTGCAATCTGCAGATTACAAACAATCAACTTCGGAGTAGAAAAATGGATCTTGTGTGATCGAAAATCAAACACGCGCGTAAAAAAATGAAGTGTGCGTGTGCGAAAAACAAATCTTGTTCTATCAGCAACCACAACTATCCCCCATAAACCGGGCTCAGCCATTTTTCCTTAGGCTGGTATTTGCTTTCTGCCGCCCAAAGAATACCCCGCTGCATAATCTCCAGCGCTTCGGGAACCTCAAAATCTTTCATTACATGCCCCAGCGAAGAATAAAAAACACGGCCATCACCGTAATATTTTTTCCAGACTACCGGAATAACGCAGCCGTCGATCCACGCCGAATGTTCTCCCGAAAATTTTGTGGTGGCCAGTACCTTCACATTTGGATCAACTTGCATGTAATACTGCTCCGAATGCATCGCAAAATCGTTCAATCCTTTTGTCACCGGGTCAGTTTGGTCGTTAACGTGAACAGTATAATCGATCACTCCGCCGGGGTGAGCCACCCATTGTCCGCCCACCATAAACTGGTACTCCACATTGTTTCTGAACGAATCACCAATTCCTCCGTGCCAACCGGCCAGTCCTGCACCTTTTTTAACCGCTGCCAGCAGGCCTTTTTCCTGTTCCCCGGTAATGGTTCCCATGGTCCAGATCTGAACGATCAAATCCACCGAATCCATCAATTCCTCATCCAGGTAGGCATCCAGAGAATCAGAGACCTTTACATCGGCCCCCTGCGAACGCAACCACGGCACAAATAAATCTACCGACTGTTTGGGCTCGTGGCCTTCCCAGCCACCGTAAACATACAGCACTTTCTTGCCTGCCAAAGCAGATTCGGACTTACGACTTACACTTGCCGAAACAATCTCCGGAACCAGAACAGCTCCGGCACCAGCCACAACACTGGTTTTTATGAAATTTCTCCTTGAATGTGATTTCATGCTTTTGTTGATTTAGTGGTACTAAAAGTAGCGGAAAAAACGCACTAATAAAACACCCTGCCTACGTTTCCAGAACCTGTATCCTTCTCCTCTCCCCCTTCATTCTCAAATTTTCAGAACAAAACGTATCATATTTTCAGAATCAATCACTCTGGCAAACAATAAGGTTCAAGCCTACTGAAACCCACGCTGTAAGCCACATGGCAAGTACCATCTACCCATACAATAAACATAACAAATTGATTTTCAATGATCATTAAATAAAATAGAAGTTACTTCGTTCCAACTTTTTTGTAACTTGAATATACCAACCCATAAAGGATTCCGGGTAGAACCAGCAGCAATCGTATTTATTAACTAACTAAAGTTTCGCACTAAGATATAATCTTTTTTGTTTCAGTTGTTTGTGATTTTGTTTGATTTGCTGAACGCTTGATTATAAGTGTATTATGCTTTCCATTTGTCTTTATGCCACTTCTTGGTGGTTTTCGTCCCTTTCCCATAAACATCGTACCTTTTGGTAAAGGTTTTCATCCTGCATTATTTTTTCAAACAGTGTTTGTACGTCTATTTCGTCAAAAATTTCTGCAACCAC
>JBKDZK010000267.1:0-2372 GCA_047971205.1 Draconibacterium sp. | reverse complement strand
AATTGAAGAAACATAAAGTCATACAATTAAGGCATTTAAGCGATTCAACTTTTGTTATCCGGATGGAACGAAACGGAATGCCGTTTCAAACCGGGCAATTTTTGATTTTAAGCCTGAAGGGGCAAATCGACCGCCGCGAATATTCGGTTTACAGCGGAGAGAACGACGATTTCCTGGAAGTACTGGTACGTGAAGTGGAAGGCGGAAAAGTTTCGGCAAAACTAAAACGCTTGAAACCAGGTGACCAGCTGGATGTGGACGGCCCGTTTGGCTTCTTTAAATTTTCGCCCGATATGTTTTCGCCGCAAAAGTTTCTGTTTATTGCCACCGGAACCGGTATCAGTCCGTTTCATAGTTTTGTGAAAACGTATCGCGGCCTCGATTATCAATTGATTCACAGCGTGCGTTATGTGGAAGAAGCCTACGATCATAAGGATTTTAGCCCGGGACGAATTACACTGTGTACATCGGCGGATAATAACGGCGATTTTGAAGGTCGGGTGACTGCGTTTGTGGCTGAGCAGAGATTGGATGTGGAAACCAACTGTTTTCTTTGCGGAAACAGTGAAATGATATACGAGATGTTCGACATTTTAACCGGAAAAGGAATCCCGGTCTCGAACATTTATTCCGAAGTTTACTTTTAGTAGAAGCCCCTCTTAATCTCCCCAAAGGGGAGAAAAGAAAGACAGGGAGTGTTGAAATATTTTTAGAAGATTCAGGCTCAGGATGAACATACTCTGAACACTGAACATAGAACTTTGAACTTTTTGAGATGAAATATCACGTAATAACATTGGGGTGTCAGATGAATTTATCTGACGGAGAGCGGGTGATTTCGGTACTGGATAAAGCCGGTTACCAGTGGACCGACAACGAGGAGGAAGCCAACCTGATCGGGATACTGGCATGTTCGGTGCGGCAAAAAGCCATCGACAAGGTGTATTCGCGTATTCATAAATGGAACAAATGGAAAAACCATAAAAACCTGATCACCTTTATCTCGGGATGTATTTTGCCCGACGATCACGAGAAGTTCCTCAAGCTTTTCGATATCACTTTTCAGATGAAAGATCTGCCGAAACTGCCCGAAATGATCAGTAATTACGGAATTACTACTCCGCTTCATTTAAAAGTGGGGATCGATCCGCATAATGAAAACATTGAGCAATTCTGGGATGTAAAACCCAACTACCAATCGAATTTCGAAGCTTTCATCCCGATTCAGAACGGGTGCGATAAATTTTGTTCGTTCTGTGCCGTTCCTTACACACGTGGCAGGGAAGTTTCCCGTCCCTCACGCGATATCATTGCCGAAGTGGCATTGCTGGCAGCACAGGGATATAAATCGATCACTTTGCTGGGGCAGAACGTAAATTCGTACGGCCTTGATAAAAAAGGAGAGGAGATCACGTTCCCGCAGTTGCTGCGCGAAATAGGTGAGCTGGGCAAGCGCCTGAAAAAAGATTTCTGGGTGTATTTTACTTCGCCGCACCCACGCGATATGACCGATGAAGTGATTGAAGTGATTGCCGAATACCCGGTGCTGGCCAAGCAGATTCACCTGCCCATGCAAAGTGGCGACGACAAAGTGCTGATGCGTATGAACCGCAAGCACAACATGGAAAAATACCGGCACATTGTGGAAAGCATCCGCCGCATTATTCCGCAGGCGACTTTGTTTACCGACATTATTGTTGGCTTTACGGGCGAAACCGACGAGCAGTTCGACAACACGCGCAAAGCGATGGAAGAGTTCCAATTCAACATGTCGTACACAGCTATTTACTCGCCGCGGCAGGGAGCAACCAGTCACCGCTGGGACGATGATGTTGCACTCGAAGAGAAAAAGCGCCGCCTGCATATACTTACCGAAGAACTGCGCAAACACAACCTTCCATATAACAACAGTTTGGTCGGAAAAACCGTGCGTGTACTGGTAAAAGGCGACGACCGGAAAGAAGGTTTCCTGTCGGGACACACCGAAGGAAAACTGATCGTTCGTTTTGCAGCTGAAAATGAAAGCCTTGTTGGGCAGTTTGTGAATGTTAAAATCACTTCGGCTTCCGATTTCTCAATGGAAGGGGAGCTGGTGGAAGCTGGCAGCCCAAAACCGGTAGCAACTGTATAACAATGGAATAAAAAAAAGACCTTCAAACTTTTCAAAACCTTGAAGGTCTGTGTTAACCCGCGGTCATCTGATGATTCCGTTATTCAGTTGTTAAAAACCCCATTTCTATCGAACCCCTACCTGCGACAGGCAGGCGTACCGGGGGCTGTTTTCCGTTGTCATTTGGTATGTTACTATAATCCAATCCCTATGGGATTGATGGGGTGTGCTACGATTGCATCCCTGATAATTCTGCTTTTGC
>JBKDZK010000266.1:0-2131 GCA_047971205.1 Draconibacterium sp. | reverse complement strand
ACCCGATCAAAATAATTATCAGTGCAAAGAGGAAAAGCAGTACCGTCCATTTTTTATGTACCAGCAATTTGTACCTCGCCATACTGCCCAGCAGGTTCAGTGCAAGGACGACCAGCAGAACCTCGAACCATTTGGCATTGTAAACCAATATTTTGGCTGTTATGGTACCATAACTGTTTTCGATAAAGGTGGCATAACCAATGGCAACGGCAAAAATAATAAGTAATATCCCGCTAAATACCATGGATGACAGAAAAGAAAGAAGTTTTTTCATAACAATACTCTATTTATCGCCTGTGCATATTCTCATTCTACCGTATTAACCTGAGATAAGTTTTTTTATTGACCGGAATGGGAAATGTGCCTGTAATACTGCGGTTTCAAAAAAAAAACTCCTTTGCTATGCAAACAAAGGAATTTTTATTCAATTTACAAATGCCTTTTGTCTTAAGGGCCTGTTCTCAACTTCCTTTTCCGCAGGACACGTAATCCCCTGGGATTTCCCCCTCCTATTTTTTCCCGATAAGGTTTTGTCCTTAAAGAACAAGGGTGCCTTAACTTTTAGTTTGTGGTCGGGTCGTCGTGCGAAATTTTGGCCACATACTCTTTGTAATTGAAGCCTTTGAACGTAGGGCTTTCTTTGTTGTGGCACGTTATGCATACTTCTTCGGTAGGCATTATCAGTCCTTTGGTAAGTGCCAATTCTCTGTTTTTCATTACCGTGTTGGATTTATAAATGCTTCCTGGTCCGTGGCACGATTCGCACGAAACCCCTTCGCTTTCTTTGATCCCTGCCAGAAGGCTTTTCTCTACGCTGGCAGCGGTCGAATGGCATTTCAAACATTTAGGGTCTGTTTTTTCATCGCCTTTCAGGCTTTCCATAGCCTTGGCATGTGGTCCTTTTAGCCAGGTGTCGTATTGAGACCCCTTGTTGGGCTTGTTATGGCATGTTTTGCATTTTATTGCCCCTATATACTTAAAATTCTGGGCATTGGCCCCAAAGCTAATAAGTAAAACCGCAGCAATTAAGAATAAAATTTTCCTGTAATCCATGATTAAATTATTTCTGTTTTTAATATGCTAATTTTCAGTAGTTTTTATATCATATTGTAACTATCAGACATGATGCCATCCTGTAACTATGCTCTTAAAATTACCTAAGGGCGACTTGCCAATGGAAGCGACATATAAATGGATGATTAAAAATATGGATATAACAAAGCCCATGGCAGAGTGCAGGACTGCTGTAAGTAACACTCCGCTTACGTTGTATATCTTATCGATAATCATTTCGGGGAAGAACAAAGCAATGCCTGTAATTATCACCAAAGGCATGGCAATGTACATTACCATGATGTAGAAATACTTTTGCAATGGATTAAACTTCCTTCTTTCCGACAGGGGATAGGGCGGTTTCATCCCCCGGAACATTCCCCAGGCATAATAGTAGGCTTGTTTTAAAGGACGTTTCAGGAAATTTTTGGGCTTGATTATGTAAAACCGTTTATTGCCGGTAAACATGTTCCCTAACAGGTAGGATAAATAGTTTAATGTAACAATAACCCCTGTTACGTTGTGTATCCTTATGTTTAGCGAAAAGCTGATCCAGGAATCTTCGTACCCGGCATTCATGGTTATGCCCGTAATTATCAGAACGATGATGCCTATTGCATTGATACCGTGCCAAATGCGCAACCAGGTAGGATAGAAGTATATTTTTTTATCTGACGGTACTTTGGTCATAGTGCTTACTTTTTATAAATAATCCTGAAAATAGCGTGGATAAAGATACCGGCCATTGTTGCAAAAAAGATAAGCAGGCTTAGGGTCTTTAACAACGGTATCTGATGCGAACCGATTACATAGTTCTGGTTCCACACCCCACGTATAATGCCATCTTCGGCACGTTCCTGTAGGTTCTCGTATTTGTACAGCGAAGCCTTCAGCAGTGAGTTTTCCGAGTGGCACCCCTGGCAATTGCGTACTGCATTTTCTTTCGAAAGCACGTTGTGCGAAACCAATAGGTCTCCCTCTGGTTTAGTGTGGCATTCGATACACCTTACATGTTGAAAATGGAGTTCTTTATTCGGCAGCCAATCATGGGTTTCCGTTAGTGCCGTTTTGGAGCCGT
>JBKDZK010000265.1:0-4329 GCA_047971205.1 Draconibacterium sp. | reverse complement strand
ATGATTACGGCAAGCTTTCCTTTGTTGGCACAGGTGGAGTTTGTAGGACACAGAGGAGCTTCTTACCTGGCTCCTGAAAATACAGTTGCAGCAGCTAAACTCGGATGGGAACTGGGTGCTGAAGGAGTTGAAATCGACGTTTACCTGACTTCCGATCAACGGGTGGTGGCGATCCACGACAAAACCACCAAAAGAACAACCGGAGTCGACCTCGTAGTTTCGGAAACAAAATCAAAAAAACTTAGAAAGCTGGATGCCGGTACCTGGAAAGATGAAAAATTTGCCGGAGAAAAGATCCCCTTCGTGGAAGAAGTACTGAAGATTATTCCCGAAGACAGATACTTAGTCATCGAAATCAAAACCGGTCCTGAAATTTTTACGGCGCTGCAAAAAGCGATCAAAAAATCGGGCAAGGTGAAACAGGTTAAATTCATCGCCTTTAACTGGGAAACGATTCTCACGGCCAAAAAACTGTATCCTGAAAACGACTGCTACTGGCTCACCTCATCGGCCAAAGATTTGGATAACAAAATCGGAGAATGTGCCGCACTGGGCCTTGAAGGAATAGATGTAAATGCAAAACTGGTTACTCCGGAAACAATGGACAAAGCCAAAAAACTTGGACTGGATGTTTGGTGCTGGACAGTTGACAAACCAGAAGACGCCAAACGAGTTGCCGACCTGGGAGTAAGCGCCATTACAACCAACCGCCCCGGATGGCTGCGCGAACAGTTAAAATAAACGACGTAAAAGAATGAGAAAAATGAAAAATAATCTGGAATACAATAAATTTTTATTGTATTTAGTCGTGGCTGTAATTTCTTCGCTGTATGCATGCGAGGGCGGGGACGACAATGAAGAACCGATTGATGATTTTACTATACAGATTAGCCTCCCGTCCACAATTGATGTGACCAAGGGCGGTGAATATGTTTTTACAGCGCAAGACGGAGGCGGACTAAAAACGTCCGATTCATTCATTCTGGAGTCGGGGGGCATATCTTACGTTTGTCCTGTTACCGCTGTTTCGGGCACAGGCTTTACTGTACGGATTTCTAATGAATGTAAAACCGGCAATTACAATGTCTCCGTTAAACGGGATGTACGAAAGAAGCCTGTTGGAAAGATATACATCAATATTGTTGATTTTTTGTTTACGCCAGACGAAGGCACTACGGTATATGGCATCGTTAAATCGGAAGAGGGCGGCTTGAAAGGCGTTGTGGTTTCAGACGGTGTAGAAGTAACTACCACAGATGAAAAAGGCATCTATCAACTCAAGTCCGCAAAGAAAAGAAACTACGTCTTTATTTCTGTTCCGGGCAATTACGAGGCGCCTTCTCTGGGAGTGCTTCCTCAGTTCTTTCAAACATTAAAAACCAATGCCAACACCGGAGAACGGATAGACTTTACGCTTCAGAAGGTTAACGGACAGGATGCCTACAAAGTATTTATGCTCGGCGACATGCACCTTGCCGCCCGAACAAACGACCTTAGCCAGTTTTCGGCTTTTACAACCGACCTGAACAACTACAGGAACGCCCATGCTTCTGAAAAAATGTATGCAATTACCCTGGGGGACATGACCTGGGATTTGTACTGGTACTCAAATAATTATGCCTTGCCCGATTACCTGAACACCATAAACAGTCAGATTAAAAATTTGCAGATATTCCATACCATCGGCAACCACGACTACGATTATCAAGCGACCTCTGATTTTACTGCGGAACTCAAATATATGAACTATATTGCCCCTACCTATTACTCTTTTAACATAGGCGAGGTCCATTATGTTGTCATGGACGACATCGATTGCAGTGAGTACGACGGAACAAATTCCCGCAAATACAAAAAACTGACTTCCGCAGAACAGTTGAGCTGGCTTGAAAAAGACCTTTCGTATATCGACAAGTCAACGCCTTTAGTTGTTGTGATGCACGCACAAGTATATTATCCTTTGCAAACTGCTGAATTTAGGATAGACCACGATATAACCAGCACCGAACAACTATTCAACATTCTGGATGGCTATAAAGTGCACTTTGTGACGGGGCATACACACAAGACTTTCAATGTTACGCCTCAAGCTGCCGTTACAGGCGGAAATGATTTCTATGAACATAACACAGGAGCCGTTTGCGCCTCCTGGTGGTGGTCGGGTAAACTAACGCCGGGTGTTCATATCAGTCCTGACGGTACACCGGGCGGATATGCGATTTGGGATGTTTCGGGGAAAGATTTGCAATATGTTTATAAAGCCACCGGATGGACGGAGGATTACCAATTCCGCAGTTACGACCTGAACAATGTCAACTTTTCGCTGGCAGATGTTCCGCTGATGCCATCCTCTGTTCCCACTTCGGTTAAGAACAAGTATATGCGCTATGTTGATGCCTACCCGGCAAACAACAATAACGAGGTGCTGATAAACATCTGGAACTGGAATCCGCGCTGGACGCTGACCGTAACTGACGAATCAGGAAAGAGCCTGACTCCTGAAAAAGTCTGGGCATACGATCCGCTACATATTGCCGCCCTTTCCGTGAAGCGCTTCAACTCGGCCAGTCTTACGGCTACTCCCGGTTTCATTACCGATAAGTTTACCCACTTCTTCAACGTAAAAGCCGATAATGCAGACACAGACCTGACCATTACCGTCAAAGATGAATTTGGGCACACCTGGACAGAAAATATGCAACGCCCCAAAGTCTTCTCTACGGATGCTTATAAGACGAAATAAAAATATTCTAATTTAAACATCTATGAATCCATGAAAGCGTTCAAATCTCTTATTTTATTGTTAATTCTATTTGTGGTGGAGGGCTTTTCGGTTCTTTCCGCCCAAAATAGAACGATATCAGGAAAAGTTTTTGATACCCAGCAAGAAGCTCTTGTAGGAGTAACCATTCAACTCAGTGGTACCACTCAAGGTACGGTTACTGCTGCAGATGGATCTTTCAGTCTTCTGGTTCCATCTGAGGCTGTCGTTTTAAACATCTCTTACGTGGGCTACCTGACTCAAAAAGTCAATGTTGCCCCGGATCAAAATGACATCAAGGTTTATATGCAGGAAGACGTCATTTTAATGAATGAAATGGTGGTTGTCGGTTATGGAACACAGAAAAAGGTTAACCTAACCGGTGCCGTTACAACGGTAGAAAGCAAAAGGCTTGAAAACCGTGTGTCTCATTCGCTGACTAATATGCTGCAAGGCTCTGTACCGGGACTTAACATCACCACCTCTTCGGGCGTACCCGGCAGTTCGCCTAACATCAATATCCGTGGTGTAACTTCCATTAACGGCGCTTCGCCGCTGGTGCTGATCGACGGTGCTGTGGGCGACCTGAACCGTGTTAACCCAAACGACGTAGAATCAATTTCGGTTATCAAAGATGCTTCGGCTGCTGCCGTTTACGGTGCGCGTGCGGCTTTTGGGGTTATCCTGGTTACAACAAAATCGGGATCAGCGCAAGACAATAAAGCGACAGTTCGTTACAGCGGCCGCTATGGATGGGAAAGATCCCCTTCGTGAAAGAAGTCCTGAAGATTATTCCTGAAGCCAGATACTTAGTCATCGAAACAGGACCTGAAATCTTTACTGCCTCGCAAAAAGCGATCAAAAAATAAGGCAAAGTAAAACAGCATAAATAAGTATCGTTTTAATGAAAACATTTGTGAAAAGAAATTACCTGTTAAAAAAGCATTGGTTAACCGCACTACTCCTGGGAACAATATTCTTGGGCACAACCAGTTGTACCCAAAAGGAAGCACCAACTCAAAAACCCAACGTAATCGTTATCCTGACCGATGACATGGGATATTCCGATATCGGATGTTTTGGCTCGGAGATAAATACACCCAACATCGACCACTTGGCAGCCGCCGGATTGCGTTTTACCCAGTTTTAGATGTGGCCAACCTCGATTATCCGAAACAATACAACGGCCACGAAATACAGCCATACGAAGGCAAAAGCCTGGCTCCGGCATTTGAGAATAAACCTGTTGAACGCGATTATATACCCAAAACAAATAACTTTTCGGTTTTTCACTCGTTCTTTTTCCCTTTTTCTACACCAAAATTTTAAACCGTAGCTAGGGCTATGCCTGAAAATTTTGACTTGAAAAAGAAAAAATAAATTCGTCAAAATTCCCGAAAAGCTATCTGCATTGAGTATATCATTTGGGAACACGAAGGAAACCGTACCATAAGAGCCGGTAACTGGAAACTGGTTTCAAAGGTCAGGAAACTCAAAAAATTTACTCCCGAAGATGAAAATGCCTGGGAACTTTACGACATGGAAAACGACCGTTCGGAAACGGTAGA
>JBKDZK010000264.1:0-1621 GCA_047971205.1 Draconibacterium sp. | reverse complement strand
ATTTATTTTTTTCTTTTTCAAGTCAAAATTTTCAGGCATAGCCGTAGCTACGGTTTAAAATTTTGGTGTAGAAAAAGGGAAAAAGAACGAGTGAAAAAACCGAAAAGTTATTTGTTTTGGGAATATGTTGTTGAGCATGTTTTTTCGGAGATTGTTAATGTAGAGGTAAAGTGCCTGACTCTTCGTATTTAAGCCGTTGGAAGGTAGCCGAAAGCTGTTGTTCTTTTCTGTCCGTTGTTTAGTAAGGAAGCCTGCGGGATATTACTTTTCTGATTTGCGACGTGTTTGTAAAAGGTCAGGATTTCATTATTCTCAACTGCGGCGGCTTCTTTAAGTCAGTGAGTTAGCTGTTTTTTTTGGTTTCGGGGAAAAAACAGGTGTCCGGTACTGACGGGGCGCAGGCTGTAATTCCTTTTTAGCTTATTGTTTGCCCCTGGCGAAAGTGGTTGTTGCCTGGTAAGAACTAAAAACATCAGCGAGGTGTTATTCTTCTGTATTTGCGGCTGCGTTGTTTTTTAACGAAACAATTCTGACCGTTGGAAATCACCCGTCGAAATAAAAGTTATGCAGGATAAAGTACGGTTAAGCGATGTGTTTGTATGTGCTGAGGCCAGGCGGGAATTGAGTTTGCCTGAATTGGTGCATTTGCCCTGGCAAAACAGTTTTTTGCGTTTGATGGAGCAGCGTTTGCAAATGGTTTTTAGCGCCGAAACCGAGGACGCCAATGTATGTTTTGCCGGCGACAGCGAGTTGCGAAACGATTTTAAAACACAGTTTACAGCGGAAGAATTGCGCAGGTACGTGGCAGCGTGTCTTCCTGATGAACGTTTTGTGTCGCCCGAAGCTGAGTTGCCGTTGCCTGCCAACCCGGCGGCCTTTTTTAGCTGGATTGAAGGCAAGCCCTGATCTGGGGTCGGAAGCCTGGCTGATTTATCGTACCGAAAGTGCAGCCGTTTGATTCTGACTAAATGAAAATGAGAATAATGAAATATCCGTATAGTTACGCAAGTCAGGTCGTTTTGCAAATCTCGATGGAGAACTCACCCTGATTGTGCCTTCGACACAATCGGGGGCTGTCCAAAAAGTCAAATCATTTTAAAAGAAACTTACAATTTATGACCGACTTTGATTTTACCCCTCCAAACCTCCCCCAAAGTGGGAGGCTTAAAGTCCCCTATAGGGGATATAGGGGTGCAAACCCTGGTGGTTACTTACAAATCGTAAGTTCAATCTAACACAAAAGAACTTTTTGGACAATCTCATGAGGGAGAGTTTGTATCACGACAAAACGAGGGTATTGGATATTTATGCCGATAATCATAAATGAATAAAGTATGAAAGACAAAAATTACGCCTGGGCCATTGCGGCCGTATTTATCTGGATCGGTTTTGTGGGGGCCATTAGTTTTATGGAAGCCTGGCTTAAGTTCAGGGCACCCGGGATAACGGTTGCGCTGGGCCTCGGCATTGGGCGTCTGGTGTTCCAGGTGCTCAACAAAATAGAAATGGTGCTGGCGGTCGTTGTGATCGTAACCTTTCTGTGGCAAAAAATACCGCTGCACCGGAAAGGCGGCGTCCTGTTTTTGGTTGCACTTGGGGTGCTGGTACTTCAAACCGTCTG
>JBKDZK010000263.1:0-1931 GCA_047971205.1 Draconibacterium sp. | reverse complement strand
ATTCTTTTGAAAGGTGCCCCTTCTTCCATAACCGGGGCCACCAGCAACTCTTCTCCAAACATAAATTCAGAATCCAGATTCGCAGCTTCAGGATCATCCGGGTATTCCAGCATCAACGCGCGCATCAAAGGAAGTCCTGTATCATGTGCTTCCCGGGCGTAAGTATAAATGTAAGGGAACAGCCGGTACTTCAGTTCAATGGTTGCTTTTGCAATTCGTTCAGCTTCCTCCCCAAACAACCAGGGCTCTACGGCATTGTTACCTTCATGATGAATGCGGCTAAGCGGGTTAAACGCACCAAACTGAAGCCAGCGAACATACAATTCGCGCATTGCATCGTAATCGGTAATATCGCCGCAGTACCCGGAAATGTCGGTTGCCCAAAAAGGAATACCGCCCATTCCGGCAGATAACGCAATGGGAAGCTGAGCGGCCAATTGATTCCACCCATCGGTAACGTCGTTGCCATTACCCGCATCACCCGACCAGCCAAAAGTATAGCGTTGCATACCGGCAAAAGCAGCGCGGGTCATCTGAAAAATTCGGGTATTTGGATTGTGTTTCTCAAATTGTTGAGTTACAATTTTGTCCCAGATCAATCCGTAAACATTATGAATTTCATCGTGCATCCCCAGGTGATGTTTCATGTGCAACCGGTCGGAGCTTTCTTCGTTACTCCAGGCAGGTTCACCCATGTCTGTCCAAAACCCCCGTACACCATCGTCTAATACCTTCTGCTGATAATTCCCCCACCAATCGGCTACCTCCGGATTCGAAAAATCAACCACACCGCAATTCCCCCCCCAAGGCCAGGGCATATCGTACGTTTTACCAGACCGAACATCAGTTGCAAAATAACCCAGAGAATCAGCTTCGTGCCACTGGATTTTATTTGTTTGCGAAATTATCGGGTTTTGAGATACAATTACTTTAAAGCCTTCAGACTCCAGATCGGAGAGCATTTTTGCCGGATTTTCGTAATTTCCGTCTCGCCACTCAAAATCCTGCAAATTCTGTGTCCAGCCAATGTCCTGATAGATAATGTCGCACGGAATCTCCCGGTCGCGGTATCCCTTTGCTATTTCACGGGTAAGCTGTTCGTTGGTAAGCATTCCCCTGCATTGGGCAAAGCCCAGCGCCCAGGCCGGCGGCATAATCGGCTGACCCGTCAGCTTTGTATAACCACTGATAATCTGTTTGTAAGTTGGCCCATATATAAAGTAATACTCCATTTCTCCCCCGGGAGTTGAAAACGAATAATAGTTATCTGACTCTACCCCAAAATCATAAGTTGTTTTATAGGTATTATCGAAGAAAATCCCGTAACCGGAACTACTCATAAAAAAAGGAATGCTTTTGTAAAGCGGATCTTCATTTACAGAATAGCATGGTTTGTCACTGTTCCACATTTTTAACCGGCTTCCAACACGATCCAAAGATCCGTTTTTTTCACCCAAGCCATAAATATGTTCTCCCGGCTTCAATGTTTTATAACTTGACATTTGGGTTGAATCTGCCACAAACCCCATATCTAAAAAATCCTCCATCAACAATTTCTGGTATTTGTCGTAAACACGTATTTGAAAAGGTGATTTTTCAATCCGAACGATCAGATCTCCGGTGTAAATTTCGTAACTACCCGGTTGCTCCGAAATATTTAGATGTGAGTTCCCATCGCCTTTTTTAATCACGGCAAATGATTCATTGTTTCTTTTAAATCCATCGGTATCGTACCATATTTTTAGAATACCCGAGCCGATATCTTCTATTTCAATCTGAACATTATGTTCACAATCAAAGATTACTTTGTTGCCTTGCATTTTATAAGAATGACAAGTTCCGGGCTTTACATTTTCGGCCTGCACCGGCATTATGATTCCCCCAAAAAGGGAAAGGAAAATTAGTCTTAAAAAATATTTCTTCATGCCTTT
>JBKDZK010000262.1:0-5145 GCA_047971205.1 Draconibacterium sp. | reverse complement strand
GACAGTAAATTTTAACCAGATGAACTATAGAGTTTTATTCATTTTGTTTTTTATCAGTATTTCAATCGGAGGCTATTCGCAGGCCCCGGCAGGGATGGGGGCTGTTAATCCGAAAATTCGCACAACTGCCTTAACGCAAAAGTTTTTTAGTCCAACACGTATCGTCTGGAAATCGGATGAAACAGGCAAACAGGTATTGAATGCCGAAAGCATTCTGAAGCCGGGTATCGGACAAGCTGACTTAAACCAGGGAAAATACCTGACCCTTATCAACGATCAGGATTCGAAAGCAGGATTGATTCTTGATTTTGGCTGTGAAATACAGGGCGGAATTGAGATCGTTACCACTATCAACAATTCAAACCCGGTGGGACAGGTTCGTGTTCGTTTGGGAGAATCCGTAAGTGAGACGATGAGCGACGTTGGTGCCGAAGGTGCAACAAACGATCACGCCATGCGCGATTTTACTGTTCAGTTACCGTGGCTCGGACGCCTGCTTGTTGGGGAATCGGGTTTTCGTTTTGTGAGAATCGATTTGCTGGATCCGAATACAAAAGTTGAAATCAAGGAGATCAGCGCTTCATTCAGGTACCGTGACATTCCTTATCTCGGATCGTTTTCGTGTAATGATGAACGTTTGAATAAAATATGGATGACCGGTGCTTACACGGTCCACCTGAATATGCAGGATTACCTGTGGGATGGCATAAAACGCGACCGCCTGGTATGGGTGGGCGATCTTCACCCGGAAGTGATGACGGTTAGTTCGGTTTTTGGCAACAACGAGGTAGTTCCGAAAAGTCTTGATCTGGCCCGTGACCTTACGCCCCTGCCCAACTGGATGAACGGAATCAGTTCGTATTCGATGTGGTGGCTTTTGATTCACCGCGACTGGTATTATTATCACGGCGATTTGGCTTACCTGAAGCAGCAGCAAAATTACATGGTTGATTTGTTAAACCTGTTGTCTACTAAAATCGATGCCAATGGTAAAGAAACACTGGATGGAAACCGTTTTCTCGACTGGCCTTCCAGCGAAAACCAGGAGGCGGTTCATGCGGGCTTGCAATCGATGATGGTGATGACCTTTGAAGCGGGTACCGATTTGTGTGAAATCATGGGCGACAAGGAAACTGCCAAGCTTTGTAAGGCATCGGTTGAAAAATTAAAGAAACATGTTCCCGGTATGGCTGAATCAAAACAGGCTGCTGCTTTGCTTGTCATGTCCGGATTAGTGACGCCTGCACAGGCAAACAAGGAGGTTCTCGCCAAGGATGGAGTACATAAAATGTCAACTTTTTACGGTTATTACATGCTAATTGCACGTGCTGTGGCCGGCGATTACCAGGGTGCCATGGATAATATTCGTGATTACTGGGGCGCTATGCTCGATCTGGGAGCAACCACTTTCTGGGAAGACTTTGATATTGACTGGATGGAAAACGCAGCCAGGATCGACGAGATCGTACCTGAGGGAAAGGTTGATGTTCATAAAACATACGGAGGTTATTGTTACGAGCAGTTTCGTCACAGTTTTTGTCACGGTTGGGCATCGGGGCCCACAAGCTGGCTTTCACAATATGTGCTGGGAGTGAACGTTGTGGAACCCGGTTGCAAAACAATTAAACTGGAACCTCACCTGGGTGATTTGCAGTGGGTAAAAGGAAGTTTTCCTACGCCACACGGCGTGCTTGAAATTGAACACCGAAAACTGGAGAACGGAGAAGTAAGGACTACTTATAAGGCTCCCAAAGGGGTGAAGGTTGTAAACTGATAAAACGAAGCTGAATTTGATTATTCAATCCTTCTAACTAAGCCAATTTAAACAAACTTATAAAACTGATTAACGGTTAACTTATTACTAATATGAAAATTAAAATAGAAAGAGAAGATGCTTTGGATAGGGAAGTTGAGTATAAACTTATGGCTTCGCCTTTCAAGCAGTTTTATGTTATTGTTTTGCTTTTATTCTTTATGTCTTCACTTGTGGGACAGGCAGCTGACATTCGTATTCTTCCGGAACCTTGCAGTGTCGTGGACCTCCAAAAGGAGGTTTCGTTAGCTCAAAATTTGAAAGTGTATATCGATAAAAAATCGTCACTGGATAAAGAGTACGTAAAGCATATACTAACGGAGGAGGGATTTGATATTCGGGTGGTAAGTTCTGAAAAAGCTGCTGACCTTGTTTTTCAAATGGACGGTACGCTTGTATCCGAACAAGATGGCTATCATTTGATGGTGTACAGTCCGGAACGAAAAAAGCAGATTTATGCGGTTGGAAACTCTGAAAATGGTTTGCTTTATGCGCTGCAAACCTTTAGGCAACTTATTGTTCGCGACGGCACTCAGAAGAAAATCCCATCCTGTGAAGTTACAGATTATCCTGCATTTAGTTGGCGATCATACATGTTGGACGAATCGAGACATTTTCATGGAAAAGAGGTGGTAAAGAAATTACTGGATGAGATGGCCCGGCTTAAAATGAATGTTTTTCACTGGCATTTGGTTGATGATCCAGGGTGGCGTTTGGAGATAAAAAAATATCCGCTTTTAACGGAGATTGGTTCCAAAGGAAACTTTACGATGATGCGGGATGGAATGACTCCTCTGGATTCAGCAAGTTTAAGTTTAACGGATCGTTGGTATTATACACAGGATGAGATTCGGGAAATTGTAGCTTATGCCGATGCAAGAGGTATTAGTATTATGCCGGAGATTGAAATTCCGGGACATGTCACCGCTTCACTTTATGCATATCCCTGGCTGGGGGCTTCAAGTAAGCAGCAAGGGAAAACTGTAGCAGGCGATCTTTACGATGTTACTGACCCGAAAATGGAGCAGTTCTTTTATGATGTTTTGGACGAGGTTACGGCTTTGTTTCCTGCCCGGATCGTGCACATTGGCGGAGATGAGGCCAATTACGTGCATTGGCAAAACTCACCGGCCATTAATGCTTTTATGCAGGAAAACAATATTCCTACGTATACCGATCTGCAAGTGTGGGCTATTAACCGGGTTTCAAAATACCTGTCTTCACATGATATACGAATGATGGGCTGGAATGAGATAACCGGGGAGAATATCCGCAACGATGCCCATATTCAAAAAAGTGAGTCTGAGACACTGGCACCCGGAACCGTGGTTCAATTCTGGGATGGCGAAGTTTCGCTTATTAATAAAGCCATTGACAAAGGCTATGATGTGGTAAACTCCAACCGGGTTTATACCTACCTGGATTATGACTACGGAACAATTCCTTTGGAAAAGGCTTACAGTTTTATGCCTGTTCCTGAAGGGATCGCAGACAAGGATAAGGGAAAGATATTAGGTGTTGGATGCCAGATGTGGGGCGAATTTATCCCAACAACCGCACGTTTATATTTTCAAACTTTTCCGCGTATTGCAGCCTATGCCGAGGTTGGATGGGTGGCTCCGGAGCGCAAAGGATCCTACTCGTTTTTTAAAGAGCGACTAAAGTCGTTGGAAACCATCTGGGAGAAGCTGGGGTATTTGAATGATCAAAAGGATAAGTATTAGCATGTGAGCAATAGTCCGTAAAAGGGCTATTGCTTTTTTGTTTCATTTAATTCGTATGTATTAACTTGGTACTGGTTTAGGGGAACTCAAATTTTGAGTCGTAGTTCTTTGGTTAAAACAAAAAAGCTTTGTGCCGAAACTATTGCTATTCGGACACGAATAATCTAAACTTATAGACGATGAAGACGAAACTATTTATTATTGCCGGCTTTTTGTATACAATATCGTTGAGTTTGACAAGCTGTGGCTCAGGAGAGAACTCAAGCCAGAAACAGCCTCCCAATATCATTTTTCTTTTAACCGATGATCAGCGGTGGGATGCGATGGGGGCGATGGGAAACAGCATTATCAAAACACCGAATATGGATGAACTGGCCAACAACGGAGTTTTATTTACCAATACCCATGTAACCACTTCTATTTGTTGTTGCAGCCGTGCAAGCATTTTATCTGGGCAATATGTTTCCAGACACGGAATCAATGGATTCAGTACACCTTTTTCAGAAGAAGCTGTTCAAGAAACGTATCCTTTGCTTTTAAAGAAAAATGGCTATTCAATCGGCTTTATCGGAAAATACGGAATTGGTAATCCTGCTCAATTTCCGGATACGCTTTATGATTACTGGGCTTGCGATGCCAAACATCAACCCAATTATGAAAATGAAGATGAAAACGGAAATTTTATTCATTACACGGATGTTGTAAACAAACGCATCATGGATTTTCTCGATACCTACGGAGAAGAGAAAAGTCCGTTTTGCCTATCGGTAAGCTTTAAAGCACCGCATTGCGAGGACGGAGATCCGCGTCAGTTTATTTATGCTGAGCGGTATAAACACTTGTATGCCGATGTGGAAATCCCGTTGCCCGAAACGGCCGATTCATCTTTCTATAATTTCTTCCCCGAAGATTTTAGAAACCCGGTAAAGAACGGAACCACTTTTCTGAACGAAGGCCGGAAACGTTGGGAGTTGCGGTTCCCGGACAAAGAAAAGTACCAGGAATCAGTGCGGTCATATTACCGGCTGATTACCGGCGTTGACGATGTAATCGGAAATTTAAGACAGAAACTGGAAGAAACAGGACAGGCAGCGAACACGGTCATAATTTTTATGGGCGACAATGGTTTTTATCTCGGAGAGCACGGGCTTGCCGGAAAATGGTATGCACACCGCGAGTCAGTGAAAGTGCCGTTTTTTATTTACGATCCAAGATTTGATGATCAGTTCCGGGGGCAAAAAGTGAATGAATTTGCCCTGAATATTGATGTGGCTCCTACCATTCTTGCGCTGGCCGGCGTTGATATTCCTAAAGGTGTGCAGGGAATCAATGCCTTGGGTTTAGTGACAAAAAATGCCTTGGAACGAAAAGAGTTTTTCTACGAACATAAAGTCGATATCCCTACAATACCCAAGTCGGAAGCCGTAATATCTCAAAAATTCAAATACATAAACTATCCAGAGTTCGGCACTCCGTTTGAAGAATTGTACGACCTTGAGCGCGATCCGCTGGAAAAAACAAACCTGGCAGGTAACGAGGTTTATATGAATGTGCTGAATGAGTACAGGCAAAAACTGGCAACACTGGCTGAGAAGGCAAAGTGATATT
>JBKDZK010000261.1:0-6847 GCA_047971205.1 Draconibacterium sp. | reverse complement strand
CGAAAGACGGTGGAGACATTATTACAACCAAAGAATATTCAAATTTCCGCTTGAAACTGGAATGGAAAATTTCTTCCGGGGGAAATTCAGGTATTTTCTATTTAGGAAAAGAAACTCCGGGATGGCCTATTTACAAAACGGCTCCTGAGTGCCAGGTGCTGGATAACGAAAGACATCCGGATGCCCGTGCAGGAAAAGACGGTAACCGCATGGCCAGTTCGCTGTACGACCTTATTCCTGCTGTTCCGCAAAATGCCAAACCGGCAGGCGAGTGGAACGAGATTGAAATTGAAGTGTACAGAGGTAGTGTGTGGCACCGCATGAATGGAAAAACAGTGGTTGAATACCACTTGTGGACCGATGACTGGAACGAACTGGTAAAAGGCTCAAAATTCCCTGGCTTGAATCCTGACTGGGCAAACATTGCCAAAGAAGGCGTGATCGGATTGCAGGATCATGGTGATGATGTCTGGTTCCGAAACATTAAAATTTTGGTAACCGATTAGTTGCTGCATTAAATAAAATACGAAGCCCGGAAAGTTTACTTTCCGGGCTTTTTTTGAATAAAAAAAAGAAGATAGTGTAAATGGTTATAATCAACAGGTTGTGGATGATTTTCTGAAAAAGTTGAAAGAATGGCGCAACCTTTTGCCCCAAAAACGAATTTATTAATAGGATGCTTATTTATTAAAACCCATCAATAATGAAAACAGGTGTATTAAAAACCTCCCTGTTGCTTTTATTGTTGCCGCTTATTGTCGGTGCCGTAAAAGTTGAGAATTTCTGGAAAGTAAAGGAAGATAATTTGGTTCATATTCACGGGAGCTGGGAGTGGGTCGGATCATTTGCCGGTGTTACGAACTATCGGATTTATCCCGAAAACGGGCAGAAACGGATTTTGGAAGCGATAAAAAGCCGTGTAATGGTTTTTAACGAAGAAGGAAGGATTCTGACCAGCGGAGAAATCTTGGACGATACTGTAACCCTTGTAATGAACGACGGAGTTCAACTGCGAAACACTTACGAGGTTCGAAACGATTCACTTTTTATAAGGGAATCTGGCAGGCTGAATTCAAGTGCACACCCGGCACTGTCGGTCTATGTTCGACTGAAATAACTCTGAAAACTGGATTTCATACAAAAACACAATGTAATTTAATCGAAGTTCCCTGCACTTTACGTCGGGCGGGGATCGATGTGGAGGCTAACTATTCCGGGTTGTATCCTGAATCGTTTAGTATCTGCTGGTAATCTTTGTTTTTCATTAATTCCTGAAGTGTAATTTCAGGGTGTTTTTTCATGTAAAGTCTTACAATCTGCCAGCCCAGCCAAACCCCTGTTCGTCCGGGCGACTCAATCGGGAAACCGCTGGTATTGGGTGCATCGTTGATGTAGCGAACAATATCCATCCGTTTCGACGAATACAGCATTTTGTTCTCGATCAGGTAGGTCCACATCGAAGCTTCGTTCATTTTACACCACTTAAGCTGGGCGCCGGTGTAGCCAATTTTTACAGTGTCTTTTACGCTGGGTAACATGGCGTCAACCATGTACATCATTTTTCCTTTTTGAACCATTTGACCAAGCAGACTGGTCGCCGAACTTTCATCTTCAAATTCAGTAATGGCCCACGCGTATGCAATGTCCGGTAGAATTCTTTCTTTGTACATGTTCATTGCCTTGTAGCGTGGTGTGGTTTCTAATTCTTTGTAAAACCGGCACTCACGCCCCAGGTATTTGTCGAGGCTTATCCCGATGATGTTTTCTGCGGTTACCACCGACTGATTAAAACCGGAGATATAGGTATAGATAGTTGGCAGTTCTTTCTCGGGGAAATGAAACGCATAATATTTAAATGCTTTTTTTAGCTGCTTCTTCTGTTTGGCGAAATCTTTAAACTCATCATCAACTACCGATTTTACCTCGTTGATCATCGTATCAGCCAAAAAGGTTTTCATGTAATCTTCGAAATACTCATCTCCCATGCCGCCTACACGGATTATCCGGTAGGTAAAAAGATTAAAAAACCCGGGGTATTGGTTGCTCAATTCCGCAATCGTTGCCAGGGTATCTTTTCCTTCGAGGTTTTGCAATGTTTCTCCAAAACGCACTACCTCAACCTCCGAATCAACGTTTGAAATATCCACTTTTAACGGATTGCGCTGACAGGCCATAAAAACAAGCGTCAATAAAACCAACAAAGAATAGAATCTTAATCTCCTCATTTTACATGAAATTTAAATCATTACGTGCGTCTCGTTATAATATTGCGAAATTGAACTAAAAATTGAACTTTTGCAATTAACATTGTCACGGGCTTAAAGTTTCGAACTTGTTTTAAACTTTGAGTCGTAAACGTTAAACTAGAGGAATGAAAGTTGCACTTGCCCAGTTGAATTATACGATCGGTGATTTTGAAGGAAACGCCCAAAAAATTGTTGACACGATTGCCAAAGCCAAATTGACAGGTGCAGACCTGGTAGTGTTTTCCGAGCTTTCGGTTACCGGTTATTATCCGCACGATCTTCTGGAGAAAAAGGAGTTTATTCACAAAGCAGAAGCATCTGTAAATGAAATTGCGAAACACTGTGGCGGTATTGCCGCTGTGGTGGGAGCGCCGCGTATCAATATACACGAACGCGGGAAAAACTTATACAACTCAGCTTTCTTCCTGGCCGATGGAAAGATTCAAAGCGTGCACAACAAAACCCTGCTGCCTACTTACGATATTTTTGATGAATACCGTCACTTCGAGCCCAACAGTACATTCGATGTGGTTGATTACAAAGGCGAGAAAATTGCCATTACCATTTGCGAAGATCTGTGGGACGAGCAACCAACAGCCAACGAGTTTGGAAAAGACAAGCTTTACAATGTTTCTCCCATGGAGGAGCTGTCGCGTTTCAATCCCGATTTTATGGTGAATCTTTCCGCCTCACCTTTTTCCTACAACCAGGAAGGCTGGCGAAAGAATGTGTTGATTTCCAAGGCGCGAGATTATAAAACCCCGATTCTGTATTGCAACCAGGTAGGTGCGCAGACCGAATTAATTTTTGACGGAGGTTCGGTTTTTATTGATGAAAACGGCGGGATTGTAAAAGAACTGAAATATTTTGAGGAGGACTTTTTACTGATCGATACCGGAAGCCGGGGCGGCAAGGAACTACAGCTCGAGGCCGGCTATATTGAAAAGATACACGATGCACTCGTACTGGGAATCAGGGATTATTTTCAAAAAATGGGATTCAAACAGGCAACGCTTGGCTTGTCAGGTGGAATCGATTCGGCAGTTACCGTTGTTTTGGCAGTGCGTGCACTGGGTGCTGAAAATGTTCGGGTGTTGCTGCTGCCTTCAAAATATTCTTCCGGACACAGTGTGGAGGATGCACGTATCCTGGCTGAAAACCTCGGAATAAGGTATGATATTGTCCATATTCAGGAGGCGGTGGATACGTTTGAAAAGGAGCTGGCGCCGCTGTTCGAAGGCTGTTCGCCCGATGTAACCGAAGAAAACCTCCAGGCGCGGGCCCGTGGAATTTATATGATGGCGATTTCGAATAAGTTTGGCCACATTCTGTTAAACACGACCAACAAAAGCGAATGTGCAGTAGGTTACGGCACGCTTTACGGCGATATGAACGGAGGTCTTGCCGTGCTGGGCGATGTGTATAAACTCGACGTGTACAGACTCTCGCGTTTTATGAACAAAGACGGCGAGATTATACCGGAGAATTCAATTGTTAAACCGCCATCAGCCGAATTACGTCCCGATCAGAAAGACTCGGACTCGCTGCCAGACTACGAAGACCTGGATGCGATGTTGTTCAACTACATCGAGCTGAATAAGTCGCCGCAGGAGATCACCGCACTCGGTTTTGATGAGGCGGTTGTTCGCCGGGTAATCCGGATGGTGAACATGAACGAGTACAAGCGTTTTCAGGCAGCACCTATTTTAAGAATCAGCTCAAAAGCATTTGGCTTTGGCCGTAAAATGCCACTGGTAGCCCGGTATTGATCCGCCCGGGAAAATTGAACCCGAACTAGCCGTTAAAAAAGCGGCAAACTTTATCAAAGACCTCGTCGAAATTTTTGTCGATTAAAGCAGCTTCCTTCGGATGGGATGGGAAAGGATTTTCGTGTGTGTAAGTATGTTCAAAATCCATGTTCTCCACCCGTATTTTAATGTCGCGAAAGGCGCCGTTCAGTGTATTCATAATCTCAAAAGGCGGAATTACATCGTCTTTTCGGAGTGAAACCGCAAAAAACTGATCTTCGTATTTTCGCAAAAGTTCCTCCCTGAAATCCCTCATTCGCTGAAAGTCAAGCATCGAATAAAATACAATTCCTTCGGGGTGGTTTTCTTTTATGTAATGATGGAGCAGGTTGTCTTTTTGAACGATCTTGTCAAAGTGTTCAACCAGAAAAGAATACAAGGCAACATTGGCCTCGCTGTCGAGAATAAAACGCGACACCGGCGATATGCGGTTAAAAGCAGCCCCACTGCAAAAAAGGCCTACTTTTGAGTGGTCGAAGTAACGGTTGTGGTTGGTTAGTTTTAGTATTTGAGCCAGAAAGCCCCCGATGGAGTAAGCGAATATATTGAACTCAAAATCTTTGTCGATGTACGGATGATTGCCTTGTTTGCAGTCTTCAATCAGCTGAATGACATCGTAATAAGTTTGTAGTCCTGACCAGATAAAACGCTGTGGCATGGAGTGCAAGCGCATACTGATGGCCACGTTCGATAGCGTGGAGTTTACGATGTTCGGGAATCTTTGTTTGCGAAGTTCGCTGAGTTGGTACATTTCTTTTTTACTGCTCCAGTAAAGCGGCGCCCGCTGCATGTGAAACGCAATGGGAAAAAGAACAACGGTGCTTCCGGTTCCTTCGCAAATTGCTTTGGCCCACGGAAGGTATTTATCCCATTTTTTTTCGTTGAACCCGTGAAACAGGAACGTAACTTTTTGGGCTTTTTTTACTCCTTTGGGCGAAAGTATCTGGTAATTGAACTGCTGGTTTTCTTCCACAAAAATATCCTTGATGTGCACATGGTCTTCCAGGGTTCCTATTTCAGTAAAAAAAGAAAAATTGCTTTTCAGCTTTTGGTGGTGAGAATCGCAGTGGTACTTTTCTACGCCCGGCAGAATCTGGTAAGAATGGGAAATAAAGTGCGCCTCGTTTAATTCAATAGTGTCATAAGTTTTGTTGGATTCCGAAGATTCGAAAAGGTCTTTTAAAGCGATATAATCTTTTGTGTAATGCATGTTTAACAGAATTTGTTGCACGCAAATTAGTACAATAAAAAGGAGCAGCGTGCACTTTATGTTTCATTTTTCGAGCTGTAGGTTTTGGGGGGACGTTTGTGTGATTTTGGGGTGTCTACCCTGTTTTATTGTTGAATTTTTCTTGTCATAAGTTTGATATTCTGTTAAATGAGGTAAAGTAGTTATGTTCAGGCGGGTGAAGAAGGTGGATAGTGTAAAAGAAGGATTGGCCGTGTAATGCGTCTAAGTGTAAATAATTGCCCGAAAATCTGGTCGCTTTAATTTGGAATGAATATAAAATAACCGAGAGTGAATATTTTAATATCACAATTTTTTTTAGCTTTGATGCTATAAAACATGCAGGCGGTTATATGTTAAATTCAGAATTGGGAGTAAAAGATATTATTGACAGCCAGAAATCGATCTTTTATCTTTTAACTCAAGAAGAAAAAGAAGAATTACAGCACCATATTTCTTTGTCTCATTACAAAAAGAATGAGTTCGTGTTTAAAGAGGGTGACAAGCCCACGGGCTTTATGATTCTGGTGAATGGTAAAGTGAAGATTTTTAAAGAAGGTGTTGGCGGCAGAGAGCAGATTATTCGTATGGCTAAGCCTCTTGGATTAATTGGGTATCGCGCGTTGTTGGGAGAAGAAAGCCATATTGCATCGGCGGTAACGCTTGAAGAATCTACAATTTGTAGCATTAGTGCAGAATTTATTTTTGCTTATGCGCTAAAAAATCCTGAATTTTCTCTACGTATCATTCGTAAATTGTGCAAGGAACTGGGCTTCTCCAATGCCCGCACTGTAACTTTAACACAGAAACATATTCGCGGAAGACTGGCCGAATCGTTGATTTTACTGGCCGATAAATATGGTTACGAGAACGACGGGTTTACCTTGCGTGCATACCTGTCGCGCGAAGATATAGCCAATCTTTCGAACATGACCACCTCGAATGCTATTCGAACCTTGTCCACTTTTGCCAGCGAGAAGGTAATTGCGATCGATGGCCGGAAAATCAAGATTTTGGATGCGCATCGCCTGGGGCGTATCAGTAAATTGGGCTAACAAATTGATAAAGATATTTAACAGAAGTGCCAGTTGGTTTTGCCGGCTGGCACTTTTTTATTCCTGTAAATAAATGCGTTTTACCCGTTGCGAAATTCCGGTTAAAATCTCATACGGAATGGTGCCGGTTTTTTCCGCCAATTCCGTAATCGGAATATGCGGGCCAAAAAACTCGACAGTATCTCCCGCCTCGGCATTTGTTCCGGTAACATCCAGCATCAGCATGTCCATGCAAATATTTCCTACAATCGGAACGCGCTGGCCTTTAATAAAAGCTGAGCCGTTTCGGTTTCCCAGTTTGCGGTTCATTCCGTCGGCATAGCCAATGGGAACAATGGCAATCCGGCTTTCCGAGTCGAGTCTGCCTTTACGGTTGTAGCCTACGGTTTCGTCGCTTCCGGCTGTTTTTATCTGCGAAACAGTGCTTTTCAATGTGCCCATGTTTTGCACCGGAAGTCCGCTTAGCGAGACGCCATACAGGCCAATGCCCAGCCGAACCATTTCGTATTG
>JBKDZK010000260.1:0-2796 GCA_047971205.1 Draconibacterium sp. | reverse complement strand
TGTTGCCAACAAACACATTTTGCCCAAGGACACAGTTTTTCCCTATCTCGGCCGTTCCCATTACATGCGAAAAGTGCCAGATTTTTGTCCCGGTACCAATCTTTGCCCCTTTGTCAACTATGGCTGTTTCGTGTGCGTAGTATTCTTTGTTCATACTTTTCTCCTCTTTGCGACTTTGCGAGAAAAATTTTACCACGCAAAGACGCCAGGACGCCAAGTAATTGCTATAATCTGTTTACAATACGTGTTATTCCATCTTTTATTAACCTCTCATTGAAATTAATCAGCAATCCTAATTTTAAACCTGTTATTCTCAGATAGGTTAATAATTGCTTCGGATGCACAGGAGCGATTGCCTCAACCGATTTCAATTCTATAATCACTTTCCCTTCTACAACCAAATCTGCCCGAAATCCAATTTCCATCTTTCGTTCGCCCCAAATCACCGGTATCGCCTTTTGTCGCTCAACCGAAAGCCCCCTCACAGTCAACTCATAGAATAAAATTTCTTCATACACCGATTCCAATAATCCCGGTCCCAGAGTTACATGTATATCGTAACATGTGTTAACTATAATTTTTGCTATTTCATTTTCATTCATCCTTTTGACTTTGCGTCTTAGCGCCTTTGCGAGAGACTAAAAAATTCTTTAATATTTTCTACAATATATTCCAACTGCTCCTCATCCAGCTCGGTGTGCATGGGCAGCGACAAAACCGATTTTACCAGCTTCTCGCTTACCGGGAAATCACCTTCCTTATACCCCAGAAACTGATAGGCTTCCTGTAAATGCAACACTTCAGGGTAATACACCATGCCTGGGATCCCTTTTGCTTTCAGAAAATCCTGGAGTTCGTCTCTTCTCTCCACTTTCAGTGTATACTGATGAAAAGTATGTGTGCTGTAATCCACCCGTTCCGGAATTTCCAGTCCATCGATACCGGCCAAATGCTGATCGTAACAGGCTGCTGCTTTTTGCCGGGCCGCAATGTGTTGGTCAAAGTACTTTAGCTTTACTTCCAAAATGGCCGCCTGCATACTGTCGAGACGCGAATTTACCCCAATGCGTTCGTACTGGTATTTCGCTTTCATTCCGTGGTTGGCAATCGAACGAATCACCGCAGCCAGCTCATCATCTTTGGTAAAGATAGCACCCCCGTCGCCAAAAGCGCCCAGGTTTTTTGACGGGAAAAACGAATTGCACCCGACATGCCCGATCGTTCCCGCCTTTTGTGTTGTTCCATTCTTAAAAATGTAATCTGTTCCCAAAGCCTGGCAGGCATCTTCCACAACGTACAAATTATATTTTTCAGCCAGTGCTCTGATCTCCTCCAGGTTGGCACACTGCCCAAAAAGATCTACCGGCAAAATTACCTTTGTTTTCGGGGTGATTAGCTTTTCAATTTGCGCAACATCCAGATTAAAGGTAAGCGGATCAGCATCTGCAAAAACAGGTTTGAGTCCCATCAACACGGCCGTCTCCACCGTTGCCACAAAGGTAAAAGGCGTGGTAATCACCTCGTCACCGGGTTGCAGCCCCAGGGCCATAAAAGCAATCTGGAGCGCGTCGGTCCCGTTGCCGCAGCTTATCACATGTGCATCAAGGTATTCGCTCAGTTTTTCTTCAAAATCGATCACCTTCCCGCTTTTTATAAAAAGAGTGGATTGTATGACTCCCTGAATGGCCGCATCAATCTCTTCTTTCATGGTAAGGTACTGACCATAAAGGTCGGACATGTGGATGGTTTGCATATTTTCTTTCTAAACTAAGTTTTTCTTTAAATAGCTGGCAATTTTTTCCGCAGCATTTCCTTCACCATAAGGTTTTTCCTGATAGCTGCTATTCTTGGTGCTTACCTCATAAGCCTGCTGAAGGATACGTTCTTTGCTGGCCCCCGCCATAAAATTATAATTCAGGTCGACGAGTTCTGTCCATTCGGTTTCGTCGCGGGTAACCAGGCAATGTTTTTCAAAAAAGAAGGCTTCTTTTTGCACACCTCCGCTATCCGAAATCACGAAGCTACAGTGCTTCAGCAATTCAATCATATCAAAGTACCCAACCGGGCTTATGGGTTGAAAATCCAGCCGTATCTTTTCTCTTTCCAGAATATTTTTGGTACGCGGATGAAGTGGCAAAACAACCTGAAATTTATGAGAGAGCGTATTTAAAGCATCAACAATGGCATTTAGCCTGTTCAAATCGTCGGTATTCTCCTGGCGGTGAAGCGTTGCCAATACAAAAGGCTCATTTTTTAGTCCCAGTTCCTTTACAAGGCTCGATTTTTCGGCTGAAATCCGGCTGTAAAACCGGGCCACGTCGTACATTACATCGCCAACATCTTCAATCTTGCACTTGAAGTTTTCAAAACCTTCGCGGCGTAAGTTCTGTACCGCGGTTTCGGTGGGGCAAAACAGAAAATCAGAGATGCGGTCGGTGAGAATGCGGTTGATTTCTTCGGGCATACACATGTTAAAACTGCGCAAGCCCGCTTCAACATGCGCCACCGGAATATGCAGCTTACTGGACGCCAAAGCACCTGCAATGGTGGAGTTGGTATCGCCAAATACCACCACAACCGACGGTTTTTCCACTAAAAGAACTTTTTCAATCTCTTCCAGCATCCTGCCGGTCATGGCACCGTGCGACAAAGAATTGATCCCCAGATTGTATTTAGGCCGGGGAATTTCCATCTCCCTGAAAAATATTTCCGCCATGTTCTCATCGAAGTGCTGGCCCGTATGCACCAGTACTTCTTTCATTTCAAATTTCTTTAGCGCACGGCTTAATGCTGCTG
>JBKDZK010000259.1:0-6325 GCA_047971205.1 Draconibacterium sp. | reverse complement strand
TGAAAATCCGATGGACTTTTTGAGCAGAGAAGTGTTCATCATTAGGTTGGATATGGGCCGGAGAACCATTGCTAAGCGGTTTAATCTTGGCAGGTACGCAACAAGCTTCGACCGGAGTGGAATGCCGTGGATATCGTAGTAATGTTGCAGGAATTCGGCTTTGAGTTTGGCCATGTCAACATTCGACGGGCACTCGCTTTTGCAGGCTTTGCAAGAGATGCAAAGATCCAGGATGTCATAAATTTCCCGGTGATCAAAAGCCTGCTTTTTTTCGTTGTTGTACAGGTATTCGCGAAGAATATTGGCACGGCCCCGCGTACTTTTGTCCTCGTCGCGGGTAGCCATAAAAGTAGGGCAGAGGGTTCCCCCGATTTTCGACGATTTCCGGCAGTCGCCCGAGCCGTTGCACTTTTCAATACTTCTGAAATAACCGCGGTTGTTTGAAAAATCAAAGCTGGTGTCGTAATCAGGAATGGCCTTCCCCGGAATTACCCGCAGGTTTTCGGTGATAGGCGGCGTATCTACAATTTTCCCGGGGTTAAAAATATTGTCCGGGTCCCAGGCTTTTTTGACCGACTTAATAAGCTGGTAATTTTTTTCACCCAGCATAAACGGAATAAATTTTCCGCGTGCTCTGCCGTCGCCATGTTCGCCACTCATCGATCCGCGGTATTTCTTTACCAAAGCTGCTACTTCGTTCATCAAAGTGTCGAACAGTTCCACGTCTTTCGGATCTTTGAAATTGATCAAAGGCCTGAAATGTATTTCGCCCGTGGCAATGTGTGCGTAGTAAATGCTGCTGAGTCCGAGTTTTTCCAGCACCTTTTTCAGGTCGGCAATGTATTCCGGTAAATACTCCGGATGAACGGCGGTATCTTCAATTCCCGGAACACCCTTCCGGTCGCCCGGAACATTGGAAAGCAGCCCGAGGCCGGCAGTTCGCAGCGCCCAAACACGTTTGATGTTGTCCGCACCGGTAATTAGCGGGTAATGATACCCAAGCCCGGCTTCTTTTAACTCGTTTGCAAGTTTTTCAGCAGTTGAAGTAAGTTCTTCTTCATTCTCGAACGAAAACTCGATCATCAGCATGGCTCCCGGATCTCCCTGTACAAACCAGCGGTTTTTTCGTTGTTCGATGTTTTGTTTGGCGGCTTGCATCACCGGATCGTCCATTAGTTCGATAGCCGTTGGCTTGTATTTTAGCGCGATCAGGTTACCGTAAATCGATTCTTCCAGTGTTTCGAAATGTGCACATACCAAACCACGGTGCTTGGGTGGCAGCGGAATGACATTTAATTTCAGGCGGGTTGAAAAGGCCAGCGTTCCTTCCGATCCTGCCAGTAGTTTACAAAAGTTGAAACGTTCACCGTCCTTACTAAACATCTCGGAATCCATCAAAACATCGATGGCATAGCCCATGTTTCGCCGGGTAACCCTCGGGTCCGGAAATTTCTCCTTGATTTCCTGCTGGTTTGCAGGATCAGCCAGCATTTCAAAAATATTGGTATAAATAGCTTTTTCCAACGCATTGGGATTGCCATTCATTTTAGCCCTGAATTCTTCTTTGCTCAGCGTTTTGAAAGTGGTTTCCGAGCCGTCCGACAAAATAGCATCCACCTCCAGGATGTGTTCGCGCACGCTTCCATACACCAGCGAATGCAGCCCGCAGGAATTGTTTCCAAGCATTCCGCCCACCACACATCGGTTGGCGGTGGATGTTTCGGGGCCAAACTGCAGCCCGTGTGGTGCCAGAAACTGGTGTAACTCGGCCAGTACCACGCCGGGTTCAATAACAACGTATCTTTCTTTTTCGTTGAACTCCAGGATGCGGTTCATGTACTTTGAGATGTCCACAACTATCCCCGGACCAACCACTTGTCCGGCCAGCGAAGTACCTGCCCCCCTTGGAATGATGGATGTATTGTTGTCGCGCGTAAAAGCGATTACTTTTTTGATATCACCAACCGTTTTGGGTTTGGTTACAGCCAGAGGCATTTCCTTGTACTGCGATGCATCGGTTGAATACAGAACACGTTGTACGTTATCGATAAAAAGGTCGCCGTTGAGTTGCGCCTTTAGTTCTATAAATTTAGCTGTAGTTGTCATCTCAAAGGTATTTTGAATTGCAAATATATGTAAGATGTCATACAAGTGTCAATTCTTTTTTTAATTTCTAAAAATAGAAAATAAGCAGACAAGAATTTGTTGTATTGATTTTTTTATTCAACGGCTATTGGTGAGCCGACGGAGGGAGAGTGCAACCGGGGAGATTGATAAGAAACTGCCAGAGGCGTAATCTTCCCCCATATCAGAGACATGAAGCTTTGTGCCTGCCGGCCGGTAAGCGGGCGCCGCAAAACAATCGTTCAATTTGAAACAATTGCCGAAGGATACTTCTGTATAACGGGCAGATTCAGGAGAGATGTAAAGAATTACAATTGTTTTACTGCGATAAATATTTCAGTGAATCCATCAGGTTGTTGATTTCGGCAAAAGGTTTATTGTTATGATTTTGATAAATTTTATGGTGGAAACTGTCGATTTCTTCGAGGAGAGGGGTCATTTTTTTCCAACGGTTATTGATGGCTAAAAAGAACATCTCGTTTTCTTCCAGTATTCTTTTCGAGGTTTGCCCCAGCACTTCTTTTCCTCTTTCGGTAATGGCCAGTAGTCTAACTCTTTTGTCTTCGGTGCTTTGCACTTCTTTTATAAATTCCTTCTTGATCAGGCGGTGGATGGTATCCATCCCGGTGGTATATTCCAGCAGATGAATATTAATGAGGTCCGTCTTCTTCACCAGGTCAGAACTTTCAACGGTTTGCAGAAACAGAAACTCTAGCCGGGTATTGATGTCCAGGTCCTGTAAGGCTTTCCGAACGTAAAACTCGTGGTAGCGGGCAATGCGTGCCACGTATTCCAGGAACCGGGTTTCCTGCCGGAAGTTTTTGATAACCAGTGGGCTTTCAATAGTTTCCGTGTTTTTCCGTTGCGAAGGGTAGGCAATGCTTTCTGTTGTTTCGGTACTGTATTTACCAACTAGCCAGTAGGCAAAATCCAAAATGTCAGCGGGTTGTTCAAGCTGTTCATACTCTTCCAGTAAGTCAGTTATTTGCCTTAGTAAGCTATAATTCATCGGTATTGTACTTTTTATATGGAAAGTAATAAAATTAATTTATATATTTACATCGGATACGATATAAAAATATCGGATACGATTTATAGATGAGAAAAAAAGTAAATATACATGTGCTGGTTTCAGGCGATCGTCCACTGTCAGTGGAAGGTTACAGGATCTTCTTTCCTGTAGCTGCCGGAAACGTGACAAGCCTTGGTATTTGCCATTCAGCTAGCCGTTTTTCGCGCTAGAATTATCCCGTTTATTTTTTTTAGTTAAAATTTAATCTATTAGATGATGGAAGATATTATAAAAGTTACAAAATTGGATTATGTGAGGTTGAACGGAATTATCAGTTCAATTAAACAGTTTAATAAGGAAGCTTCAAAAGAAGTTAGCTTTCTGGAGACTGAGCTTACAAGGGCCAAAAAGATCGATTCAAAAAAAATCGGGGCTGAATTTGTCACGATGAATACACAGGTGGAGATTGTTGATATGGATACCAATAAATCGATGACCATTCGCTTGGTATATCCCAAAGATGCCGATTTTAAGAAAGGTAACATTTCTATTTTATCGCCCCTCGGAAGTGCCTTGCTGGGGTACAAAACCGGCAGTGTAATATCGTTTAAAGTTCCCGGCGGGCTTAAAAAGATGAAGATCTGCAACATCGTGTTTCAACCCGAGGCAAACGGCGATTATACTACCTGAACTTCAGAAAATAACAGGAGCCGTAAAGTGCTGTACAAATTATAATTTGAAATACCTGCTTCCGGATAACATAATTTAAACCATGAAGTCAATGATACAGGAGAATGAGATCATCTCGGTTTTGGATTTTGAGAGAATTATGCGGTGCATTGTAACTGCAGAGAAGGAGTACGCCGATCAGATTGTAAATCTGAAACAACTTAAAAAAAGGGTATTGGCTGCACAAAAGGTACAGGTTGACGAAATTCCGCCTGATATTATTACTATGGGGTCGGTGATTGAAATAAAAACCGACGACGATAATTTTACTTTTAAACTTGAGTTGGTTTATCCCGAGTTCGAAAATGTTAGAGAAAATAAGATCTCGGTGTTTTCAAACCTGGGTTCGGCCATCTTTCTTCGTAAAAGCAACGATGTAATTACCTACCAGGCATGGGGGAAAGAGCATCGCATAAAAGTATTAAGTATTCATTATCAGCCAGAAACTGTTGGTGATTTTAATATATAAACCTGTTTCTTATCCTAGAGAAACTTCGTTTAGCGATTTTTTAATTCATTCCGTTTTTTTAGTTCAATGCAGGTAACTGCATTTGGCAGGAAGGTTAGTTGGCAGTTTACTGTCAACTAATCCTTCTTGCTTTTTAGTTTCTTTTCTCTGCGGTACAAATACCGGGGAGAAGTTGTTTGAACGAGTTGCTGGCTGTTGTCAGTCAGTGCTTTATAATACAGTATTAAATTCAATGTTAGTAGTAATCTAAAATTAAATGCTATGGCAAAGAAAAGAGACGGGCTGAAAGAAGCCCAAAAGAGTATCAAGGAAAAGCGACAAGAGAAGAAAGAAAAGAAGCAGGAAGAAAAAGTAAAAGTGAGAAAGAACAAAAGATAGGCTTCTTGAAGTTTTTGAGATTTTATATTTAACGTTAGTTTTTTTTGAGCGGGGGTGTATACTTCCGCTTTTTTTGTTTGAAAGTTCTTCTAAAATCAACAACAAAATAGAGTTCTGAGTATTCAAATTCATCTTGATTGTGCCTCCGATACAATGGTTTCTTTCTACACTTCTTTTTATGATTCGCATTTTACTTAGGACAATATCATTCCGTCCGGGATTACAGACCATCACGAAACAACTTTCTTCGCCGGACGAAACATGGATGCTTATTTGCCCGGCGCTTTGCACCGGGTTATTGATATTCGACACCTTCAGTGTCGATTTGATCACCCTGAAAGGGTGAAACAATAATAACCGCGGGTAAACGATTCGTCAGTTGACGGACGGAGAGTGCAACCCGGGGGAGTGATCAGAACCGGCAACAGGCGCAATCTCTTGGTATTTAAGCGATTTGAAGTTCCGTGCGCCGACAGCTATCGTCCATTCGAAATAATTACCCAAAGAATACTCGTGTCGGAGAGCTATCTCCAGAGAGTGAGGAGTGGGAGTGTTAAGTTCGAAATCAATAGTACTTATATTTCTGTAGGTGATTGACCTGAATCCTGATTTTCATTTAAAAACAACTGCCCGAAAGGCAGGCAAGCCCGCCCGAAATGCCATGGCTAAGTACCACTAATTTATATCTTTGTCTGAAATTGTTGAAAATCATTTTTTAGGAGCGTGATTTTTACTCCATTTACGAATTAATTACAAATACTTCTTATGTTGTGTAAAAACTGGACGGCAGTATTGCTGGGATTTCTTTTGGCCTTTCAGGTTTCGGCCAAAGAGGGAATGTGGGTTCCCATTTTTTTGGAAAAGTACAACCTGGCTGAAATGCAGGAAATGGGTTTTAAACTGACTGCGCAGGATATTTACGATGTAAACCATGCAAGCATGAAAGACGCCGTGGTTATTTTTGGCGGTGGCTGTAGCGGTGAACTTATTTCCGACGAGGGCCTGTTAATTACCAACCACCACTGTGGGTACGGTGCTATTCAGGCGCACAGTTCGGTTGAGCACGATTACCTCACCAACGGTTTCTGGGCCATGAACAAGAGCGAGGAACTCCCAAACCAGCGACTCACTGTCAGCTTTTTGGAATACATGGAAGATGTAAGCGACAAGGTGATGGAAGGAACCGAAGGTCTCGATGAAAACGCTCTTCGTGATAAGATCCGTTCCAACACGCAAGCTATTCTGAAAAATGCAGAGCAGGAAGGGAAATTCTCCGGATCGGTAAAGCCGCTTTTTTATGGCAACCAGTACTTTCTGTACGTGTACAAAGTTTTCCGCGATGTACGTTTGGTAGGCGCTCCGCCGTCGGCCATCGGAAAATTTGGAGGCGATACCGATAACTGGATGTGGCCTCGTCATACCGGCGACTTTTCGCTGTTCAGGGTGTACGCCGGCAAAGACAACGAACCGGCAGATTATTCGCCCGACAATGTTCCGTACAAACCCAAAAAGTTCTTCCCGGTTTCGATGAAAGGTGTTCAGCAGGGCGATTTTACCATGGTATTTGGTAACCCCGGAACAACCACCGAATACTGGGCACACCAGGCGGTGGA
>JBKDZK010000258.1:0-4444 GCA_047971205.1 Draconibacterium sp. | reverse complement strand
GCTTTCCTGTTAGCCAATGTTCTTCCGATTTGCATCGTGGGCACACAAACCCATCTGGCCAACGCATTTGGAAAAGATAATCCCAACAATTCTCTTCTGTTTGGAAGAAAACAGAAATTTATAAACTCCTGAAAATTTTTCGGATATATCTCTTGTCTAACCATATACAAAACTACAAAAACTACTCACTTGACCGAAGCAGATAAGCAGTTATAATTATTTCTGCTTCCAATTATTGTCTAACGATTATTTGTTTAACGTTGAAACAAACCACATTGTCGTACTAATATTGCATGGCAATATGGTAAAATCAAAATTGAGTTGTTAAAATTTTGTTTATACAATAAACTACTTTATATTTGCGATATGTTATTCTAATATTATTATTATTATGGAAACGGATAAATTAACTATAGAAAAGAGTTTCGAGTTGATAAACAAGATTATTGCCCAAGCCCGAACCCGGTTTGAAGAGAACGGGTTTATCTATGTGTTTTGGGGAGCGTTAATAGCCCTGACATCAATCGGGCAGTATGTACTTTTTAAAAGTGAATTTTACGAGATTAACTGGTATCCTTACTTGTTAATGCCTGTCGGCGGTATTTATTCGTGGGTTTATTTTTCACGAAAAAAGAAAAGTTCTCCAAACCAAATAAGCCGGATTATTTCCTGTGCATGGATTGTTTTGTCGTTAAATATGATGTTACTCGGTTTTTTATTCTGGCCTTCTTTAAAAGAAAACCTTATACCTGTTCTCTTGATTTTGCTGTCTATAGGCATCATAATATCAGGGGTTTCAGTGCAAAGTAAAATACTATTGTTGTCGGGGTTACTTATTAATGTTTCAGCGTTTATTTGTTTTAAAATCGAACAGGCTTTTCAACCTTTGATGATGGGGATTGTGGCAATAGTGGCAGTGCTTATTCCCGGAATTCTGTTAATGATTAAACAAAAGAGAAAGAATTAATGTACAGAAACCTTAACCCTATATTACATTCCCAACTCCGGTTAGCAATTATTGCCTATTTGGTTAGTAATGGTAAATCAGACTTTAATGGGCTGAAAGAAATAACACAGGCCACATCCGGAAATATCAGCGTACAGTTAAAAAAACTGGAAAAAGAAAAGTACATTACCATAACCAAGGGATTTTTAAACAATTACCAGCATACTTCTATTGAAATAACCCGAACGGGTATTGATGCTTTTGAAGAATATGTAAACGCTATTAAAGATTATCTGGAATAATTTTTTTTGAATATTTGATTTACAGAACAAACTAATTTATGAAACACATTTATTATGGTACGATTATTTTTAATTTCAATTTTATGGATTTCTTTTACAGGAAATATTGTACGGGCAGAATGCCCACAGGTAGTTAATACGCAGTTAGTACCGGACACCCTGCTTGACGGTATCCAGAGCAAGATTTACAACGCTTTTGTTCAGAGTTTGATGTCGCGTGACAGTCAGCCTATCAGAACGCTTAACACCGGATTAGAAAATCTTTATGAAACAAACCCGAACAATCTTATCCAGTACTGGCGTTCGTACTTACAGTTTTATTCGTCAATCTATTACCTGAAAAACGGTGATGAAAAGAGTGCAGAGAAAGAAACAGACAAAGGGATAGGCTTATTGGAAGAAATGGACAACAAAAGTTCAGAAGATTTTGCCCTGCTCTCTATGCTACAGGGCTTTGGTATACAGTTTAAAGGAATAAAAGCCATGTTTGTTTCTGCCGAGATAAAGAAAAACGCGAAACAAGCCATAGCCATGGATTCAACCAATTTAAGAGCATATTATGTTTATGCGAACAACGATTTTCATACTCCGGAAAAATACGGCGGGGGAAAAGAAGCTGAGGCGTATTTAGTAAAAGCTGTCTCGCTCCCCGCCCAAACGATAAAGAATGAATACCTGCCTTCGTGGGGAAAAGAGGAATCGTATGAGATGCTCATAAAACTCTACATCAGGCAGGAAAGATGGGATTTAGTAAAAAAATATTTCCAGGAGGGGATAAAAGAGTTTCCCAATAGCTATACGATTAACCAGTTAGCCCCCAAATTAGTTGGAAAATAGATGAAAAGTATCCTGTTTATATTTGCAGCATTTCTGCCATTATTGTCTTTTCCCCAGCCAAAAATAAAGGGTGTGGTTACCAACGGGAGAGGGCAAGCTGTATTTGCGGCAAATGTATATCTAAAATCAATGCCTCAAACCGGTGTGACAACGGGATTTAACGGTACTTTCGAGTTAGAGATCAGCAGTTCAAACGAAGTATTAGTTGTGTCGTTCATAGGATATGAAACCAGGGAAATTCGATTGTCAACTATTGATATTACAAAAAAAATAACCGTTGTTTTAAAAGAAAGCAGCCAGACATTGGATGAGGTTATCATTATGGCACAAGATCCAATATCCGAACAATTTTCGGCAGTAAAAATGAAGAAAATGGATATTTATTTAGACCCCGTTTCGCAAGGCGACCCGTTAAAAGCAATAACCGTTTTGCCAGCTTCAACTGCTACAGACGAAACAGCAAACCCATCGTTAAGGGGAAGCTCGCCCGATAGATCAAGGGTTGTACTAAATGGCGTACCTGTTTATAAACCAGTAAAGGCAAGCCAGTTGAACAACCAGGGTTTTTTTAGCCTATTCAATACAGAAATAATTTACCGACAATATGTTTATGCAGGCAACCCCCCTTTAACCTATGGCAATACAAGTGCCGGATTGGTAGAAATCCAGACCCTAAAGAATTTGGAAGAAAACCAGCTGCAACTATCCGCAAGCCTGGCAAGCGTTGGTTTCTTCCTTTCGCAAAAATTAAAAAAAGATAGGTCGTTTATCCAGGTTTATGGCAACTACCAGTTTTCTGACGCTTATACCGGAATTCAAAAAGCGCAATTGCCCCATATCAAAAACTTTTATACCGGCGATGCGGGCATTAACTTACACACACAAATTGGCAAAAACTGGGAGTTTAATTCATATGGTTATTACATCGACGAATCTTTTAATGGTTACAGCCAGTCTTTCACCTACAAAGGAAATGTCTCCACTTTAAATAAAAGGGGATTCACCGTAAACAATTTTAAACGCTATTCCGAAAAAGGGATTTTGAGCATAAGCAGCGGGGCAAATAAATCTAAGCAGGTTTTTGAGTTTGGAAATATCCATTCTGTGCAAACAACCAACCAGGTTTATACTTCAATAGATTATAAATGGCATCAACCGGAAAAATTTAACCTGCAATTTGGTCTATCACACGACTATCATCGCAACAGTTTCACCGATAGTATCCCGGTATATTATTATGCTCTGTCGCCCGGTTCTCCCAGCTATTTCTCTGACACTTCCATTCATAACCATATTGTGGAAGGTTATTTGTATGCTAATTGGGACGTTGGCAAAAAATTTACTCTTTCTTCGGGATTGAGAAGTAATGCGCCTATTGAAAGGCAGGAGTACTATTTTAGTTCGCAACTGAGTTTTAAATACAGGGTAAACAAAAAACAATCGCTTATACTGAGTGGCGGGAAATACCACAACTATTCTGTGCCAACCTATTACTCAAAAGCATATAGCTTACTGTCAAGTTGTCAAGTGGCATTGGATTATTCCTGCGAACTTAAAAATACATTACTGAAAGCGGCTGTTTATTTTAAAAATGAAAAGGGAAAACAGGCTGTTAACGAGTTTTTTGCAACAGACCGAATAAACACCCTGGGATTGGAATTATACGTAGAACACCATTTATTCGACCATTTAAAATTTTCGTTCTCAAACGCTTTTATCGACCAGAAGATGTCCATTGGCGGAAAGGTTTATCCCGGAGCCAAAGATTTTGATTACTTTATAAAATCGACATTTCAATACAATAACCCTGAATTATTTTCCGTAGCCTTAACCTGTATTAGCCGTCCAGGAATAGCCTACAATGAAATAACAGCTTCAGTTTTTGGCAACCGTACAAACTTTTACGAACCTATATTTTCTACCGATTTATATAGTTCGCGTTTTAAGGGGTATACCCGTTTCGACATTAGTTGGAGCAAATACATCAGGCTACAAAAAAGTGCCTTGGTCATGTTTGTTTCGCTAAACAATGTTTTAAACACAAAAAATGAACGAAGTGCTTTGTATAATACAGATTATTCAACAGAATATTTTGATTATTATCAATTCCGAACAATATATTTTGGGCTGATATGGCAGTTGAATTATTAAAACCTGTTTTGTCATTGGTCTTTATGTTACAATATTAATCAGTGTACTGGTAAATTCCTGTCTTTTTTACCAGTCTGTGTCTGTAGTTATTGTATGAAACGCTAAGTAGTTTAAATGCAAATTTTCCTTATTTTGGTTGCTTTAAACAATTAATAATTATGAATAAACAAGAATTGGTTTCAGCGATGGCTGAAAAAGCAGGCTTGAC